>JAKACF010000220.1 GCA_021821585.1 Actinomycetes bacterium | reverse complement strand
ACGCCCGGTTCGAGCTGACGCTGCACCTCTCGCGCAGCAAGGGGTTCGTCGTCGTCACGGCGGCCTCGCGGGACACGACGGAGGTATGGCTCATCCCCTCGGACGACCCGCTGCGTCCCCCGGCGGCGGTGGCTCCGCGGCGCCGGGCCGTGGAGTACCGGGTGGACCACCTGCGGTCGGAAGGCACCGACCCGGGTGCGCTCTACGTCGTGACCGACGGCGCCGAGCCGGAGTTCGCCCTCGTGCGCGTCGCCGGTTTCCCCCCGGGACCGACGGCGTGGGAGCAGGTGGCCTCGCCGGCCTGCGCACCCGTCCGCCCGGACACGCGGCTCGTCTCCTGCGACGTCTTCTCGGACCGCCTGCTGCTCACGCTCCGGCGGGAGGGCGGGCCGATGCTGGCCGTCTGCGACCTCGACGGCGGCGCCGTCTGCGAGGTCCGCCCGAGGCCGCCTGCCGGCACGATCCGGGTCGAGCACGCCGAGTCCTACGACAGCGGCGAGGTGATCGTGGTCGAGGAGTCGCTCGTCGAGCCCCCGGTCTTCTCGGCCCTCGATCTTCGCGACGGGAGCCGGCGCGAGCTGATGCGCAAACAGGTGCCGGGCTACCAACCCGAGCGCTACCGCACCGAGCGGCGCTCGGCGGTGGCGGCGGACGGGACGGAGATCCCGGTGACCCTCGCCTACCGCGTCGACGTGCCGCTCGACGGCAGCGCCCCCTGCCTGCTGTACGGCTACGGCGCCTACGAGTCGACCTCAGAGCCCGAGTTCGACGTGAGCCTGCCGTCCGTGCTCGACCGGGGGGTCGTCTACGCCATCGCGCACGTCCGGGGCGGGGGCGAGCGGGGCCGCTGGTGGTGGCAGGAGGGCCGGTTGAGGAACAAGCCCAACACCTTCTCGGACTTCGTCGCCGTGGCCGACTTCCTCGCCGGCGACGAAGCCGGCTCCAGCCCGCTCGTGGACGGCTCGCGGATCGTCTCCCGGGGCCTCTCCGCCGGCGGCCTGCTCCAGGGGGCGGCCTACTCGATGGCGCCGAGCCGGTGGAGGGCGGTCGTCGCCGAGGTGCCGTTCGTGGACTGCGTCAACTCCATGGCGGATCCGAGCATCCCGCTCACGGTCACCGAGTGGGACGAGTGGGGCGACCCCCGCGACCCCGAGGACTATGCCTGCATGCGCTCCTACGCGCCCTACGAGAACGTCCCGGAAGGCCCCCGGCCCCCGCTCCTCGTCACCGGCTCGCTCCACGACCCGCGTGTCCTCGTCCACGAGCCGGCCAAGTGGGTGGCTCGCCTGCGCCACACGGACTCGGCCGGGTCGAGCGTGCTGTTCCGCGCCGAGCTCGGCGCCGGCGCCCACACCGGTCCGTCCGGCCGGTTCGGGCACCTCGCCTATGAGGCGGAGGTGCTGGCCTTCGTCCTCTCCGCCATGGGCGTGAGCGAGTGAGGACCACCGATCATGACCAGCGGATCCGGGTGAGCTCCCGCCACCGCCCGATGAGGTCGGGGTCGGGCCTCGAGGAGAGGTCGAGGTCCTCCGCCTCCGCCCGGTTCCAGAGCAGGAGGTAGAGGTCGGAGGCACCGCCCGAGAGGCGGTCGTCACCGCCTTCGGTCCCCCGCCGGGCGGTCACCGCCGGACCGATCGAGACGACCCAGTCGTCCCCCGTGTCGTCGGCATGGACCTGCAGGCGGGTCCCGCCGCCCTCCCCCCCGTTGCGGGCGAGGAAGCCGGCGAGCAGCTCGTCGATGCCGTCGGAGGCGAACCGGGCGTCGAACGCCGTGGCCCGCCCGGCCGAGAGCTCGGCGTCCACCCGGTGGACGGCGGTCTCGTGTGCCTGGCGGCGCGCCCAGAAGTGGAGCGGAGTCGGGGCCTCGAGGAACGTCCAGCACGAGACAGCCGGGTCGGCGCACGAGAGAGCGGCGACAAGAGCCGCGTGGCCCTCGGCGAGCCACGCCGGCAGCTCGGCGTCACTGGGTCCCCGGGCCAGGATCGCCTCCTCGTCGGGCTCGTCCACCATCTCGACCAGCCCTTCTGAGACGTAGCGGGCTGCCCAGCGGTGGACGAAGCCGAGGTGCCTCAGCAGGTCCCGCATCCGCCAGCCGGGGCAGGTCGGCACCGGCGTCGACAACTCGAGTTCCGCCGCCAGCCGGGCGATGGTGCGCCCGTCGCGGTGGACGGCCCTCAGGTAGCTCCCGACCTCCATGGACGACATCATGGGTCCGACCGGCGCCCACCTGCTTGAACATCGGTGCGCGGCGCCGGCACCCGGGCCCTAGGGTTGCGCGGTGTCCCGCCGCTCGTGGACCGGGCATGGCGACGGCTTCCACGTCGCCGGCGTCGACTGCGACGACGCGCACCGGGGCTACGACGCCGACGAGGAGGAGACGGCTCACGTCCTCGTCATGGTCCGCCGGGGGGCCTTCCTGCGCCGCTCGGAGGGACGCGAGGTGCTCCTCGATCCGACGACGGCCTATCTGAGCGGGCCGGGGGTCGTCGAGCAGTTCGCCCACCCCTTCGCCGGGGGCGACGCCTGCACCGCCATCGGCCTCGCCCCCGAGCTCCTCGCCTCGCTGTCGGGTGGTGATCCCGACCTCGTCGCCGGCGCGCTCCCGGTCGACGGCGGCTCCGAGCTCGCCCTCCGACGGGTCACCCGCCTCGCACGCCGGGGCGAGGACGCCGAGGGAGCACTCGCCGAGGCGGTCGTCGGGCTCCTCAGCCGTCTCGTCGGTGGCCTGAGCCCGCCTCGGGCCGACAGCGGGCGGCCCGCGACGGCCGCCGCCCGCCGCCGCCTCCTCGCCGAGGCCCGCGCCGAGCTCGAGGTCGACCCGACGGTCGGCCTCGTGCCGCTCGCCCGCAAGCTCGGTTGCTCGCCGCACCATCTGAGCCGGATCTTCAGCGAGCTGACCGGCGCCGGCTTTGCCCGCTACCGGAACCGCCTCCGCCTGAGCACCGCCCTGGAGCGCCTGGAGCAGGGAGAGGACGACCTCGCCGGTCTGGCCGCCGAGCTCGGCTTCGCCGACCATGCCCACCTCACGAGGACGGTGCGGGCGCTCGTGGGCACGCCCCCACAGGCGGTCCGCCGGCTGCTCGCGGGGGACGCCGTCGGGCGCGAACCGGCGGGGACGTACGGCGAATAACTACCGATGGCACCAGACGACGCCGCGGTGATCGCCGACTCGATCGGTGACCCGGCCGGCTTCGCGGCGATCTTCGAGCGGCACTTCGGCCTCGTCTACCGCTACTGCGCCCGGCGGATCGGCCCCGAGGCCGCCGAGGACGCCGCCGGCGAGGTGCTGTGCCGCGCCTTCGAGCACCGTGGCCGCTACGACACCTCCCGGCCCGACGCCGCTCCGTGGCTGCTCGGGATCGCCCGCAACGTCGTGGCGGATCACCTGCGGGCGAGCGGGCGCAGGACGGACGCCTACGCCCGGGCCGCGTGGCGACAGGGCCGGCCGGAGGCGAACGAGCCCGATGGGGGCAGGGAGGACGAGCTCGCCCTCGTGGCGGAGGCGGTGCGCCACCTGCCGCCGGGCGAGCTCGAGCCCCTCCTCTTGTTCGCCTGGGAGGAGCTCAGCTACGCCGACATCGCCCTCGCCCTCGCCATCCCGGTCGGCACGGTGAGGTCGCGGCTCAACCGGGCCCGGAGGCGGCTCCGGCGCGCTCTCGAGGGCGGCGAGGGCCGCCGGGCGGCGTCGTGGGCGACGACAGAAGGGAGTGGAGATGGATGACGTCCTCGACGCGGTGGGCCGCCTCGCTCCCCCCGCCGGCGAACCGGCACCGGAGGCGACCGCCCGCCAGCGCGCCCGCCTCGCCGCCCTGATCGAGACCCGAGGGCAGCTGGCGGAGCTGGACCCCGTCGGGCAGCGAGACGTTGGCGCGTCCCGGCCGCCCGCCCCGCGTTCCGGCGGCCGTCGGATCCGCCGGTGGAGGAGCGCCGGCCTCGTCACCCTGGCGGCGGCCGTGACGGCGGCGGTCGTGGTGACCACGCGCCTCGGGCCGCAGCAGCGCCCGTCCCCGCGGAGACCGGCGCCGACCGCCGACCTCGTGCCGCGGCACTGGGAGCCGCGGGTCGACGGCGTGGCGCTGGCGGCGGCGCGGGCGGACCGGCTGCACCCGACGAGCATCCGCGGGTTCGAGACGACGACGGCGCGCGCGCTCGGCTCCCTCCCGTCCCCGACGGTGCTCGCCCGTCCGGCCGGCTCCTCGCGTGCGTTCCTCGTCGTCGTGAAGGGCCGCTCGGGCTGGGCGGGGACGAAGCACGGCAATCGGATCGTCGGCTTCCCCGTCGTCCTCTCCCTCGTCGTCGACCGGTTCGGACGTCTGGCGGCGTATGCCGCCGGGGCGCCGAAGGCGGCGTATGCCGGGCAGGAGGTTGCTCTTCCGCTGACGGCCACGTCGGTTCCGAGCATCCCCCACATCTTCGGCCTCCTCCGGTTCTCCTTCGTCGGAACGCCGGTCGTGAGCCGCGACGGCCGGACGGTGGGCGTGCTGGCGGAGGAGCAGTGCCGGGGGCCGTCGCGGCTCGTCGGCCACCTGTCGACCGACCGGCTCGTCCTCTACGTCACGGCGCCTCGGACGCCTCCCTTCGCCGTCTGTCCCGCCGTCCTCGCCTTCGGCCCGCTCCGCACGAGGTTGCCGAGCCCGCTCGACGGCCGGCCGATCGTGGACGGCGTGACCCATCGGCAGGTCGCCTACTTCGCCGCCCGGAACTTCGTCCGCGTCACGGTCACCCCGGCGGGCTACCACTGCGGCGCCGCCGGGCCGGGGACCGAGTTCGCAGCGGGCTCGCCCGTCGGAGCGACCGCACGGTGCACCGCCACCGTGCTCTACCCGCCGCCGCTCGCGACGGGCGGCCTCGCCCCGGTGCTCGTCCAGCAGGTCGACGGCTCGGCCAGAGCGAGAGGTGCCTCCCCGGTGGTCGGTCGAGCAGACGTCCGCGGGCATGCGGCTACTTTGGCGGCGGCCTCCTCCGGCCGCACCGTCTACAGGCGTGTCGTCAGCTGGCGGGCCGGCGGCTACTCATTCGTCGTGGCGAGCCAGCTGGAGCGGGGCGGCCAGCGGGTGCCGAGCTTCGCCGTCCTCCTCTCGATCGCCCGCGGCCTCGTCCTGCCCCGCGGCTGACCGAGAACCGTCGGGGCC
>JAKACF010000005.1 GCA_021821585.1 Actinomycetes bacterium | reverse complement strand
CCTCGACGACGCCGGTCAGCTGGCGGCCCTCGAGGCCTGGGGGGCGGCGCTCTCGGCGCTGGCGGCGTCGCCCGCCGGGATACACAGACTCCAGGTGATCGATCGGACCTACGCCTGCGATCCCACCGCGGCCCAGGCCTGGGAGCGCTCCCTCATCGCCGGGGGAGTGGCCTCGCCGAGGAGACCGAGGAGGACCTTCGGGTCGGCGTTGCTCACGACCTCGCCCGCGAGAAGGCGGGTGCCGTCCTCGAGCAGCACGCCCTCGCCGGGCAGCACGCGGCTCACCGGCACGCCGCTCGCGAGGACGGCTCCGGCCTCCCGTGCGGCATCGGCGATGATGAAGCTCACCATCCCCATCCCGCCCCGGACATAGGCCCAGACCGCGCCCCGTCCGTCCAGGTCCCCCATCCGGTGCATCAGCTTCACCGAGGCGGTACCGGGGTCCTTCGGCCCGGCGTACGTGCCGATGATCGCCCCGGGGAAGAGGGCGTCCTTCAGCCGCCAGTCCCCCATGAACTCGTCGAGCACGTCCGCCACCGAGGCGTGGAAGACGACGTCGATCATGGTGCGGTCGCCGCCGAGCATCTCCTCGATCTCGGCCCGGCCCGGCGACTCGTCCAGCCATGCGTCCCGCGCTCCCTTGCGCAGCTTCAGCCGGATGTCGCGGAACAGGCGCCCGTAGGCGAAGTAGCCCTGCTCGTCGGCGGGCGACACGCCGAGGGCGCGGAGCGAATCCCTCGTCCGGTCGTCGTCCACCCACTGGACGAAGGCCGTCCCGTCGGGGAAGGGCGTCCAGGCCTCGGGGTCGGCGACGTAGTACTCGAGCCCTCGGTCATGCAGCCCGAGCTCGTCGATCACCCGCTGGTCGAGAAGGCCGAGGAGGTAGGCGCACGGGGAGACCGTGTAGCGCTCGTCCGGGAAGGGCTGTTCGAGCGTGCAGGCGCCGCCGAGGCGCTCCCGCGCCTCGAGCACCAGCACCGAGAGGCCCTCTCGGGCGAGGTAGGCGGCGCACGTGAGCCCGTTGTGGCCGCCACCCACCACGATGACGTCCCAGCTCTCGCGGGCAAGCTCCGCCGTCGTCATGGGCATCCCTACGCGTCCGAGCACGGACGACACCGACGAGTTCATGTCCCCCCGATCATGTCGTGGACCAGCAGGGAAGGCTATCGATCGATCGCGCGGATGGCAATGGTGAGCTCCCGCGCCGGATTCCGGTCGAAGCGAACCGGAGCCGTCCTCACAGCCGTCCGTCCGGCCGGTTCCCCCGCTGCCGACCAATCGACACCCGAACGATCGATCGCGTACACTCGCCCGGCGGCCGGGCCGGACGGGCAGCCCCGACTCCCTGCGCACCGCCATGGTAGGCATCTCAGCGAGGACGACCTTGGAAGAACTCCGCACGAGCACCGGCGCTTCCTCCGAAGCGGGCACGCCCGCCGGCGAGCGGTCCGCGCTCGACGCGCTGTTCCACCCGGGGACCCTCGCCGTCCTCGGTGCCTCGCGCCGCCCCGGCAAGCTCGGCCACGACGTCCTCGTCGGCTGTGCGGCGAGAGGGTTCCGGGGCCGCCTCGTCGGCGTCAACCCCGCCGCCGACGGTGAGGCCGTCGCAGGCTGGCCGGTCGTCTCGTCCCTCGAGAGCGTCGAGGGGCCGATCGACCTGGCGCTCGTCGCCGTGCCGGCGTCCGCCACGCTCGAGGTGGTGCGCCAGTGCGCCGCACGCAAGGTCAAGGCCGCCGTGCTGGCGGCCTCCGGCCTCGGCGAGCTCGGCGGCGAGGGGGCGGCGCTCGAGCAGGAGATCGGCAGGGTGGCCCGCCAGGCGGGCATGCGGCTCGTCGGCCCGAACGGCTTCGGGCTGTTCGTGGCCCCTGAAGGCGTGGTGCTCACCGGGTGGCAGGACATCCCCTCCGGGCGGGTGGCGCTCGTCACCCAGTCCGGCAACGTGGCCATCGCCCTCTCGGTGCTCTGCCGGCGGGCGGGCATCGGCTTCTCGAGCTGCACCGGCCTCGGGAACCAGCTCGACGTGGACGCCGCCGACCTCGTCGCCTACCACGCCGCCTCTCCCGACTCCGACGCCGTGGCGCTCTACCTCGAGGGGCTCCGTCCCGGCTCCGGCCCCCGCATGCGGGAGGCGCTGCTCGCCTGTCGCGCCGCCGGCAAGCCCGTCGTCGTCCTGAAGGGTGGCCGGTCGAGTGGCGGAGCAGCCGCTGCGGCCACCCACACCGGGGCCCTCGGCGGGGACGGCCGCCTGTGGGACGCCGTGCTCGCCGCCTCCGGCGCCAGGAGCGTCGCCTCGACCGAGGAGATGGTCGACGTCCTGACGGCGGTGGTCCAGGTGCGACGCACCGGTGGCCGAGCACTCGTGCTCACCGACGGAGGGGGGGACAGCGTGCTCGCCGTCGACGCCCTCGTGAGCGCCGGCCTCCAGGTGGCGCGGCTCTCCCCCTCGACCGAGCAGGCGCTCGACGCCCTGGCGCCTCCCGACGCGCCGCGGGTGGCGGGCCGCAACCCCGTCACGCTCGACACCGCCGGGGGCCTCGAGGAGGATCCGAGGCTGCTCTCCCGCTGCGCCGCCGCCGGGGCGTCGGACGAAGGGGTGGACGTCATCGTGGTCTCGGGCACCTTCGGGGGCTACCGGGCACGCCGCGCCGAGGAGCTCGAGGCGGTGGACGGCCTCGTCGCCCTCCGCCGCAGCGGGACGGCGCTGCTCGTCCACTCCGCCTTCGACGGCACCGACGAGGAACCGGTGAGCCGGCTGCGTGCGGGCGGCGTGCCCGTCTACCCGACCGTGCAGCGCCTCGCCCGGGCCCTGGCGGCCGTCGCCGAGCCGGTGGTCGAGCCGTCGGCGCCGCGCCGGAGCGAGGCGGGCGCCCCCGGGCTGCTCCCAACGGCCGAGACGGCCCGCCTGCTCGCCTCGGTGGGCGCGGTGGTGCCGCCGATCGTCGTCGCCTCCGCCGAGGACGAGCTGGCCTCGGCCGCCTCGGCCGTCGGCGCCCCCCTCTGCCTGAAGGTCGAGCGCCCGCTGCTCTCGCACAAGTCCGACGTCGGTGGCGTGCGGCTCGGCATCTCCGCCGACGAGGTCGTCCCCGCCGCCCGGGAGCTGTGGGGCCGCTTCCCGGACGCGTCGCTCGTCGTGATGCCGATGCTCGCGCCCGGTGTCGAGCTCCTCGTCGGGGCGGCCAGGGACGAGACCTTCGGGCACTTCGTGACGGTGGGCCGGGGAGGTGTCACCGCCGAGCTCGACCCCGACGTCGCCTTCCTCCCGACTCCGCTGACCAAGGAGGAGGCCCGCCGAGCGTGGCTCTCGCTCCGGTGCGCGCCACTGCTCTCGGGATGGCGGGGTCGTCCGGGCGTCGACCTCGACGCCCTCTGCGAGCTCGCCGTCGCCGTCGGGGCGCTCGCCGTCGGGCAGGATCTGAGCGTCGAGTGCAATCCGGTCATCGCCTACGACTCGGGCTACGCCATCGCCGATCTGCGAGCCGTCCGAGCGGGCTGAGTTGCCGACCACCGGGACGGGAAGGGGAGTCGATGGCCATCCGTGAGGCAGCGCCGGCCGACCTTGGCGAGATCACGGCGATGGTGCTCGAGCACGCCGCCCACGAGCAGTCGCTGCACCTGTGCCGCTTCAACGAGACGGACGCCCACGACGCGCTCTTCGGGCCGGAGCCGGTGCTGAGGGCGCTCGTCGCCGCCCCCGACGACGCGCCCGAGGAGGTGGCCGGCTTCGCCCTGTGGTACCCGACCTTCTCGTCGTGGGCATCCACGAGGGGGATCTGGCTCGAGGACCTCTATGTCAAGCCGCCCTTTCGACGCCTCGGCCTCGGCCGAGCGCTGCTCGAGGCGCTGCGGGCCGCCACGAGCGGACGGGTGGAGTGGGACGTCCTCGACGGCAACGAGGGCGCCCACCAGTTCTACCTGAGCCTCGGGGCGGCTCCCGTGTCCGGGTGGACCAAGTACCGCTGGACACTTTCCTGAGCGAGACGGCCCGGGTGCGAGAAGGCTGCGGCCCCCGAGGTGGGGCCGTCCCCCGGGGCAGCGGGCCGAGGCAGCGCCCGCTCCGACAGACTGGCCCGTCCCGGCGGGGCTCGATGAGCGCCCGGCGGCTTGTCTCGCGGCGGCTCGACCGTTAGGGTTCCGCCGCCGTTCAATTGGCGCCGCCCGCCATGACAGGCGGCGCCACAGTCCATAACCTCCTCTCACCGATGCCGCGCCGCCAATCTCTCCACCACGCCCGCCGTCTGCGGTCCGATCGTCCCTCGCTACGGGGTGTGGCGGTCGTCCTGGTCGCCTTGATCGTGATCGTCGCCGGGCTGGCTTCGTTCCAGTTCTTCCGCGCCGTACCCGCGCCGACCCTGCAGGCACGCCTCGCCTCGGATCGCCGCGTCGCCGGCGGTGATCCTCACTTCCCCTGGCCGGCGCAGGGCTCGGCCGTCGTCGCGATCAAGGGCATCGGCACGCTCGGCGTCGACCACGCCTCCGCCCGCTACCCGATCGCCAGCGTCACGAAGATGATGACGGCGCTCGTCGTGCTGAAGGACCACCCGCTGCAGATCGGCAACGACGGACCGACGATCACGGTCACGCCCGCCGACGTCAGCCTGTACCAGTCCGAGAAGGCCCAGGGCGACTCGGTCGTCCAGGTGGTGGCGGGGGAGCACCTCACCGAGTACCAGGCGCTCGAGGCGCTGCTGCTCCCCTCGGCGGACAACGTCGCCGCCCTGCTCGCCAACTGGGACGCCGGCAGCCAGTCTGCCTTCGTCGCCAAGATGAACGCCGAGGCCAAGCGCCTCGGTCTCGACCACACCCGCTACGTCGAGCCGAGCGGGGTCGACCCGGGCAACGCGTCGACGGTGGGTGACCAGCTGAAGCTCGCCGAGCTGTGCATGTCCAACGCCGTCTTCGCCCACATCGTCGGCAAGCCGCAGGTGACGCTCCCCGTCGCCGGTGTCCAGTACAACGTCAACAGCAACCTCGGCACCGACGGCATCATCGGCGTGAAGACCGGCTGGGTGCCCCAGGGGGGCGCCTCCTTCGTCTTCGCCGCCCGCCAGACGAGCGCCATCGGCCACGTCATCGTCATGGGCGCCGTCTTCGGCCAGAACAACGCCACGCCGCTCGAGACCGCCTTCGCCGAGGCCCGCAAGCTCGTGACCTCGGCCCCGGGCGTGCTGCGCAAGGAGCAGGTCATCGCCCCCCATCTCGTGGTCGGCCACATCACCGACTCCTACGGGCACGACGTGGCGATCGAGACGGCGGCGGGGGCGAGCCTCAAGGCCTGGCCCGGGGCGACCTACCATCTGGCGTTCCACCAGACCCGGCGCATCGCAGCCCCTCTCGCCGCCGGGACGACCGTGGGGGAGCTCACGGCCACGCTCGGCTCGCAGACGGCGAGCGTCCCGGTCGTCACGACCAGGGCCATCTCCACGCCGTCGCTCGGCTGGAGGCTCACCCGGCTCTGAGCGCCGACCGCGGGACCTCCCCGGTCCGGCCGCGTGAGGGCGTCCCGCTCTGGCTACCGTCCCGTCCATGAGCCACTCACCTGACGGGCGGCGCTCCTCTCCGGCACGCTCGCCCGAGGCGGTGGTCGCCGCCGCCCGCCGCCTGGCCGACGAGGTCCTGTTCCCGGCGAGCCTCGCCGTCGACAACGGCGAGCGGCCAGCTTCGGAGCTGCTCGACGTCCTGGCGGCCGAGGGCCTGTACGGCCTCCACGTCCCGGCCGACCTCGGCGGGCTCGGGCTCGGGCGGGAGGCGGTTCAACTCGTCATGGAGCAGCTGGCGAGCGGCTGCCTGACCACGACCTTCGTCTGGGTGCAGCACCTCTCGACCGCCGCCGTGGTGGCCGATGCCGACGGCCCGGTCCGCGAGGAGTGGGCGCGCCGGCTCGCCGAGGGCTCCCGCCGTGCGGGCATCGCCTTCAGCCACCTCCGGCACCCCGATCCTCCGGCGCTGACGGTGACACCGGTGAAGGGCGGGTACCGCGTGGACGGCCGGGCCCCCCTCGTGACCGGATGGGGAATGGTCGACGCGGTTCACGTCGCCACCCGGCTCGGACCCGACGTCGTGTGGCTCCTCGTCGACGCGGTGGAGGGCCCGACCCTCACCGCCACCCGGCTGGAGCTCGCCGCCGTCAACGCCTCGGCGACCGTCGCCCTGAGCTTCGCCGGCCACCTCGTCCCCGAGGGCCGTCTCACCCGCGTCGAGCCCCTGTCCGAGTGGCGGGAGCGGGACGCCGCTGGCCTGCGCACGAACGGCTTCCTCGGCCTCGGCGTCGCCCGGCGGTGTGCGGCCCTGCTCGGCTCCGAGGAGATCGGCCGTGAGCTCGACGACCTCCGGTCGGCCCTCCTCGGGGCGTCTGAGCGCGAGGTCGCGGCCGTGCGAGCCCGGGTGACCCGTTTCACCCTCGAGGCGGCAGCCGCCCTCGTCGCGAGCCTCGGAGGACGCAGCATGGTCCGCGACTCCCATGCACAACGACTCGGCCGGGAGGCGATGTTCCTCCTCGTCCAGGGCCAGACGGCTGCCATCCGCGCCGCCCAGATGGAGGAGCTGGCCGAAGGCCTCCGGGAGCGCCCCTCGTAGGTGGCGGCGCTCAGCAGGACCAGTCGTAGTCGAGCCGCCCGCTCCACTGGGTGAGGGCGACGGTGCCTCCGGTGAAGGAGGCGAGAGCGCAGTTCGACTCCGCCTGGGAGAGCGACCTCGCCCCCGGGATCCAGTCGGGGATCCCGTACAGCGATCCCGAGGCGGCCGTCGTGCCTCCGGTGACCTGGTCCCACTGCGCGGCCGTCGAGTAGACGCCGACGATCGTCACGCCGTCGGCGCCGAGCGCCGCGATCATCCCCTGGAGGTCCGCCACGTTCATCGAGTCCCCGGCGGTCCCGCTCTGCCAGGTGTTGGCCGACTCGACGTCCAGCCACCACGGGTAGGTGGCCGGTGACGAGGCGACCTGGACGGGAGGGGACTGGGCGTCGATCGCCTGGGCGGCGGCCGTCAACCAGCGCCCGTCCTGAGCGGCCTTGTCGTAGCCGTACTGCCAGGCACACGCGTCCGAGTCGGCGCCGACGGTCTGGCTGCCGCCCGTCGTGGAGATCGTCGTCGTGGCGCAGGTGCCGTACGGATCGCTGCTCGACGAGGAGGTGGGCCAGTCGGTGATGGCCGAGCCGCCGAACTCGTTGCCCGGATCCGCGGTGTTCACGTAGAGCGAGGTCGGCGGCTGGGCGGTCCCTCCCACCGAGGACGAAGCGGACCAGTACAGCTCGCTCTGGCTGTAGGAGGGATAGCTCCCCGACGGCCCGAGACAGGCGTTGAGGTCGTTCGCCAGGCCGCCGTTGACCCCGACGATGCCGAAGGCGGGACTGGCCGGGAGCGTGCTTGCGCACTGGGGGTAGGAGACGTCGTTGCCGGTCGGGGCGCTGCCGCCGCCCGAGTGCGGCCGGCGTGCCGCAGCGGCGGGCGTGGCATTGGCGAGGACGAGCAGGAGGGCGGCCAGCCCGACGGCGAGGCGGTCCGGCCTTGGCACCAGAGACTTCCTATGCATCGCCACCCCCGATCCCGTCCCGGCCATCGTACGCCTCGTCGCCCCGGCCCGCCGAGGACCGTGCTCGGGCGGCTGAGCGGGGATACCGCGGCCGCGGTGATCTCAGGCGGACGGGCTCGGGTGGCGCCAGCGGGCGATCGCCTTGCCCGCCTCCCACAACCCGAGCAGGACCACGGGCGGGATGAGGGCCCACCGGAACTGCTTCATGTCGAGCTCGGTCGTGCCGAGCAGGCGGCGCAGGGCGTCCATCTGGGTGGTGAGCACCGCCAGTGCCACCTGGATGAGTGCGACCCGGTTCATCTGGCGGCTGTGGAAGGTCGCAAGTGTGAAGACGGTCGCCGTCTCGCTGCGGGACTCGAAGGCCGCCACCACCAGCATGAGGGCGAAGGAGGTGAAGGCGATCGACGAGCCGACGGCGACGCTTCCGAACTGCGACCTGCCGAGCTCGATGAGCAGCAGGTTGGCGACCGACATCGCCAGGCCGACGAGCGTGACCGTCACGACGAGGGGTCCGGACAGCACCGATTTGCCCCGCGGCTCGGGTTGCCGGGCCATGAGCCCGGGAGTCTCCTGGTCGAAGCCGAGAGCGAAGCCGAAGGGCGCGTTCACGAGGAAGTGGATCCACAGCACCTGGGCGGAGGTGAAGGGCTCGCCTGCCGCGATGTTGAACAGGGCGGCACCGAGGAACGACAGCACGAAGGCCACCAGGAGCACCAGGACGAACCGGATGTACTTGGTCAGGTTGTCGTAGAGCTTGCGGCCCTCTTTCACCGCGTAGACGATCGTGGCGAAGTTGTCGTCCGACAGGATCATGCGCCCGGCGCTCTTGGCCACGTCGGTGCCGCTGCCCATGGCGATGCCGATGTCGGCCGACTTGATGGCCGGGGCATCGTTCACCCCGTCGCCGGTCATGGCCACCGTCTCGCCGGTGGCCTTCAGTGTCTCGCTCAGCAGCACCTTGTGCTCGGGCGCCACCCGGCCGATGACCCCGATGCCGTCGATGGCCTGACGCCGCTCGGCCTCGGACATGGCGGCCAGCTCGGAGCCGAGGATCGCCCGGCCGCCGATGCCGAGCTGGGCGGCGATGGCGGCGCCGGTGGTGATGTCGTCGCCGGTGATCATCCGGACCCGGATGTGGGCGGCCTCGGCATCCGCCACGGCGTTGCGCGCCTGGTCGCGTGGAGGGTCGACCATGGCGACGAGCCCGGTGAGCTCGAGGTCGCTGACGAGGCCGAGCAGGTCGCCGTCGGGGTCGAACGAGGAGGGGTCGAGGTCCCGCTGTGCCGCCGCCATCACCCGCCTGCCCTCGCCTCCCATGCGCTCGGTCTCGGTGGCATAGCGCGTGTGAAGGTCGGGGTGGGAGGTCGCGATGTCCGACCTCGCCATGACCGCCGGGGCGGCGCCCTTGACGAAGCAGCGCACCACCGGTCGCCCGGAGTCGTCGAGAGCCGAGTTGAAGGTGGCCATGAGCTTGTAGCCGGGGTCGAAGGGCAGCGTGGCGAGGCGGGGCAGCTGCTCGCGGTGGGCCTCGTAGTCCAACCCGACCTTGTGGGCGAGGACGAGCAGCGCGGCCTCGGTGGGGTCGCCGACGATCGTGCCGTCGACGAGAGAGGCGTCGTTGGCGACGACGAAGGGCAGGATGGCGGCGGCCGCCGTGGTGGACGAGCCACCGGCATGGCTCACGTCTCCTTCGAGGCCGTAGCCCGTACCGCTCACCCGGTGCCGCCCCTCCGGCTCGACGACCTCGACCGCCGTCATCTGGTTCATCGTGAGCGTGCCGGTCTTGTCGGAGTTGATCGCCGAGGTGAAGCCGAGGGTCTCCACCGACGGGAGGTCCTTCACGATGGCGTTGCGCTTGGCGAGCTCGAGGCTGCCGAGCGAGAGGATGACCTGCGACACGGTCGGGAGCGCTTCGGGGATGGCGGCGATCGCCAGCGAGACGGCGCTCACGAACAGGACGTCCCAGGCGTCACCGCGCGCCCGCCCGAAGGCGAACATGACGATCATCGTGAGCCCGGCGGCGCCAGCGATCCACAGGCTCAGGATGTTGAGCTGTCTCGTGAGCGGCGACTGCTCCGGCCGCGTCGTCGTCAGCAGCCCCGAGATCCTGCCGACCTCGGTGGCGCCACCGGTCGCCGTCACGAGCAGCGTCCCGCTCCCGTGGGTGACCGTCGAGTTCATGAAGGCCATGTTCCCGGCCTCGCCGGGACTGAGGTCTCCCGGCGGGAGCGCATCGGCCGTCTTGCTCACCGGCACGCTCTCGCCGGTGAGGGCGGACTCGTCGACCTGCATGGAGCTGGCCGTCGCCACCCGCCCGTCTGCCGGGACCTGGTCCCCGGCGCTGAGGATGACGACGTCGCCGACGACGAGCTGCTCGCTCGGGATCTCCTCCTCGCGGCCGTCCCGGCGCACCCGGGAGGTCGCCTCCAGCATGGACTTGAGCGCGTTCATCGCGCTCTCCGCCTTCCCCTCCTGGCTGAGACCGACGATGGCGTTGCCGACGGTGAGTAGGAGGAGGATGACCCCCGTGCTCCACTGCTTGATGAGGAGCGAGACGATGGCCGCTCCGGTGAGGATGAGCTGCATGTAGCTGCGGTACTCCGCGAGGAAGCGCCGCCAGGCCGGTCGACCGGGCTCCTCCGGCAGGACGTTGGGCCCGCCGCTGGCCAGCCGTGCGCTGGCCTCGGCATCGCTGAGCCCGCTCCCGAGGTCGACGCCGAGCCGGCCTGCCGCCTCGGCCACCCCGAGCGCGTGCCACTCCTGCTCGCCCGTCGCCGAGGCGGCCCCTTGCTCCGGGGACGTCCGCGCCCCGTCCGCCAGATCCTGCTTGCGTCCTGACCCGTCGCCCCCCTCTTGCCCATGCGGCTCGGCAGGCAGGTCGGGGAGAGGCGAGGCGGCGCTTCCGCTTCCCCGCGTCACGGCCTCACGCTACGGCGCCTCGCCTTCTGGCGGCCTCACCCGCACAGGGTGATCTTCCTGGTCAGGGTGTCGCTTCGAGTGCTCGAGGCGCCGGGAGAGGCGTGCGGGGTCCCTTAGCCAATGACCGGAGCGTTGCCGCCGATCCGCTCGAGGGAGTGCCGGGCGCGGGTGGCGAGCTGGAGGTTGAAGCGGGTATCCGGGTCGTTCAAGTCGAGGCCGGTGATCTCGCGGATCCGCCTCAGGCGGTAGCGCAGCGTGCTCCGGTGCAGGATGAGGGCGGCAGCGGTGTGGTCGTAGTTGCCCCCCGCCTCCAGGTACTCGGTCAGGGTGTGGACGAGGTCGGCTCCATGCGCCGTGTCGTAGGCCAGTAAGGGGCCGATCCAGCGCTCGACGAAGGATCCCAGCGCCTCCGGCTCTCTCAGGTCGGCGAACAGCTGGTACACCCCGAGCTCCTCGTAGACGCTCAGCCGGGGCCCGTCGGCGAGATCGGCCAGGCGGAGGGCACGCTCGGCCTCCCGGTAGGAGCGGGGATAGTCGCCCGCCACGTGGCACGCCCCTCCGACGCCGACGTGGGCGAGGCCCGAGGCGGAGTTGGCGGCCACGGCCGGCGGGAGCTCAGCCCAGCGTTGGCCGTCCTCGAGGAGGAGCACCACTCGGGAGGCCCGGGTCGACACGAGCGCCTCCCAGCCGAGATCCCGCAGGCCGCGGCGGACAGCACGCTCGAGCTCGTCGGGTCCGGCGATCCTCCCGCCTCCGACGACGAGCACCCGGTGCGGCCGCTCGAGGTCGACGTCGAGGAGCTGGGCGCGCCGGAAGGCGTTCTGGACGTCGGTCCCGGTGATGAGCTCCTCCACGAGAGCCTGGCGGAGACGCTCGTCGGCGTCGGAGGAGAGCTGGAGGCGTGCCAGCTCGGCTGCGACGGCCATGGCCCCGCACCGGAGCGCCAGGGTGGTGCCAACGTCCGACTCGGCGTCCGGGTCCACCACCGAGACCCGGGCCAGCACCTCGCCACCTCGGGCAAGGGTGAGGGCGAGGCGGTCTTCCAGACGGACGACCTCCTCGACCTGCCCGGACGAGCCGGTCGGCTCCTCCGGGCCGGTGCCAGCAGACGGCTCCCCGAGGTCCGCCGAGGCGAGCAGGCGCCCGGCCTGGTCTTCGATCTCGACAGGGAGCTCGACGAGGTCGCGGATCGTGTCGGCCACCGCCTCGAGGCCGTCCTGGCCGAGGACCACCTCCGAGAGCCGCTCGACCATTCGCGCCAGGTGCTCGGCTCTGCGCTCGGCGACGGCCGCCGTCTCGGCGGTTGCGCGGAGGAGGTCCTGGGAGTGCGAGGCCACGAGTCCGAGGCCGGTCAGCTGGGCGACGAGAGCGAGAAGGACAAGCTCCTCGGCCTGAGGCGCCGCCTCCCTCAGGGCCACGAGGAAGCCGTGGCGCCTCTCGGCGTCGCGGACGGGAAAGGCCCAGGCCCACCCGTCGGCCGGGTTGAGCGTCCCGCCGCCGGCCCCGAGGCGCTTCAGCTGTGCGGTGAACGGCGACTCCGAGAACAAGCGGGGGTCTCCGTCCCGGTGCGTGCCCGGATCCCCCGGGGGGTCCTCGAAGTACGGTCCGGCGAAGCGGGCGTTCAGCGTGGATGCCGCCAGCGTCCCGAGCTTGGCGACGAGCGGCTCGGCACCGCCGTCCTCGCTGAGGGCGGTCGGCGCGAACATGCGTCCGAGCAGCAGCAGCCGCTCGTCCCGGACCGCAGAGTGACGCCGCCCCCCATTGTGTCGTTGCGGTCGCTCGTTCCGTCTCGGAGGAGCGCTCACCGGATCCCTCTCGCGCGTCGTCAATCGCGCCAACGTGGCGAACTCTCACCCTGCGATCGGACAGGGCGAATGTCAAGGGACTTTCGGCCCTGAGTGGGCCAACTTCGTCCGGCCGCTCGAGGGACGACGCCGTGCGCAAGAAGGGGGCGCCGTCCCGCGCCGTCGCCGCCCATCGGACCGGGCCTCGGGGCGGCTGGCAGGGACCTTTGACCCACTTCGGGGCGCTGCCGAATTCATCCCGTTCAGGTGACGTGCCTGGGGCATGCCTGCTCTGACGATGAGGAGATACGAGGAGGTAGAAATGGCACAAAGAGACAGACGTGAATCAGCCTGGCAGCCGAGCGAGCAGCCGACGAGCCTCTACGAGGAGGACCGGGGCTGGGGCTGGACGATCTTCGCCGGGACGATGATCCTGATCGTCGGAGCGTTCAACATCATCGACGGCCTGGTGGCCATCTTCCAGACCGGCTACTACCGGTCGATCGCAGCGGTGAACAGCATCCAGCTGCCGGTGACCAACCAGCTCCACACCTGGGGTTGGGTGGCCTTCATCATCGGGATCGTCATGGTCTTCGCCGGTGTCGCCATCTACTCCAGGGCGACCTGGGCCCGGTGGACCGGCATCGTGCTGGCAGGCCTGAACATGATCTTCCAGCTGGCCTTCATGGCGTCGTTCCCGTTCTGGTCGTTCACCATGGTGCTGCTGGACGCGGCCGTCATCTACGGGCTCGCCGCGTATTCCGGGCGCCGGGCGTACTGACCGTCGTCGACACACTGCCGGAGGCACCCGTGCTTGGGGTGACGAGGCGGCGCCGGCCGCAGGGGAATGCGGGCCGGCGCCACCTCTCTTGGCGGCCGAGCGTCGCATGGCTGGCGCTCGGACGACACCGGCGTGCACGACGTGAGGCGGCGGGTCTCGTACGCGATGCGGAAGCCATGTTGAGAGGAGGCGCCCCGGAGCTGTTCGAGATGCTCGGCAGCATCCCGCCGTGGGCCTACTTGAACCGCGTCGCTCACGAGGACCCGTCCCAGCTGGAGGCGATCGTGGCGTCGTTCCCGGTGCGCCCGAACTGGGACGGCTTCACGGCTCTGCTGGCTGCGGAGCTCCTCGAGACGAGCGGCGGCGATCCGGTCGCCATCGAGCGTCTCCAGCGGGAGTGCCTTATCCCGATGGAGCTCGAGATGCTCCGTTCCGGCCGCCCCGACCTCGGTCACGGCGCCGGACCGTTGCTGCACGCCTGCCAGAGCCGCCTGCGGGCCCACCCCTGGGGGGGCCGACCGACCTAGGAGACGAACCCGGCTCGTCGGGCGAGGCGGGGAGGCGACAGGCGACGGAACGCGTCGCCGCGAAGGGGCGGCCATGGACCGGGCGCCCCGTGGGACGGGTGAAGCATGCCGACTGATGAGCTGCCCGGAGACGGGCGGATGGACGAGAGCGCGCAGGTCGCCGGGGCGGGAGGCCCGCCTGGCGACGCTCACGCCGGGGCTGCCCCGGCGCCGGAGGTCGGCGACGAGAACGGCGCCAACGCCCCGAGTGGGGACCTCGACGACGAGGTGCGGCGGCTGCGGGCGGCGAACGCCGCCCTGACGGCGCGCGTGGAGGGGAACCGGCGGAGACGTGGCGGCCGGGTGCGCCGCGCCGCGGTGGGTGTGATGCTCGGCCTCTCCTGTGTGCTGCTCACCTTGTCCAGCGTCGTGGTGTGGGCCCATCGCACCGTCCTCACGACGGACGGGTTCGTGGCCACCGTGAGCCCCGTGCTTCGCGACCCGGCGGTGACCGCAGCCCTCGGCACGGAGCTGAGCGACCAGTTCTTCCAGGCCGTCGACCTTCAGAACCGCATCGAGGCGCGGCTTCCCGACCGCGCCGCTCCGCTGGCGGCCCCGATCGCCAACGCTGCCGAGGGCTTCATCCGCGACAAGGTGATCGCCCTGCTCAGAACGCCCCAGGCGCAGGCGCTCTTCGAGGAGGTGCTGCGCTACGGGCACGCCCAGGTCGTGGCCGCCCTGCGCAACGAGAGCGACGTCCTCACCGTGAGCGGCGGCTCCGTGGTGCTCAACATGCTGCCGTTGCTGAACGACGGGCTTCGGCAGGTCGAGGCGACGGCGTCGGGCCTGCTCGGGCGAGATGTGACGCTTCCGACCATCACGAGCGGGGAGATCCCCGCTGATGCGCGGGCCAAGCTCTCCAAGGCGCTCGGCGTGTCGCTCCCCTCCGACTTCGGCCAGGTGACCCTACTGAAGGCATCGAAGGTGGCATCCGCCCAGGCGATCGTGAAGGGGATGGACCTGCTGAGGTGGCTCCTGCCGGTCCTCACCGTTCTCCTCATCGCCGGGGCGCTGTGGCTCTCGCTCGCTCGCCGCAGGTCGCTCATGCAGCTCTCGGTCGCGACCTTCGTGGTCTTCGTCCTCGTCCGTCGCCTGACGTTCCGGCTCGAGACCGACCTCGTCGCCTCCGCAAAGCCGGCGAACCGGCCCGCTGCCTCCGCCATCATCCACCAGCTGCTCGGCGGGTTCCTCGAGGTGACGGTGTGGGTGCTCGCGCTGGCGGCCGTCGTCTTCGCCGTGGCGGCCGTCACCGGGCCGTATGCCTGGGCCCGGTCGCTTCGTCGCGGGATCGGGTCCGGCCTGAGGGCGTCGTGGCACGCCCTGTCCGGTGTCGCCTCCGCCGTAGTCGGCGGCGAGCGGGGAAGGCGGACGGCGGAGTGGGTCGCCGGCCATTCCGGGTGGCTGCAGATCGGAGGAGCCGCGGTCGGCGCCGTGTTGCTCTTCCTTCTTCCATGGGTCGGCATCCTGGTCGTGCTGCTCGTGCTCGTCGCCTACGAGCTCATCGTCTGGCGGATCGCGGCGGTGTCGGCGCGTCGCCGCGAAGACGAGGAAGCCGCCGGCGGAGCGGCGAGCCCCGGTGCCAGGCGGCCCGGCGACGGGCTGAAGCGGGCCGGGTGAGATGGGCGCCCCGGGGAACGACCGTAGGCGGCCGTCTGCTGCCGCCAGTTTCCGCGCAGAACCCGTGCCGGGCGGCTGAGGCCACCCATGGGCGGCGGCCCGAGGCGCGGCGAGCCCCAGGACCGACGTGCCGACGCGGCGCCGGGCGGGGAGCGGGGGCGCGCTCCCACCGCCTTGGCCGAGCACGGTGCCACGACCAGGGTGGGTCGTGCCGTCCGTGCGGCTGCGGGCTGGGCGACTCGCGTGCTCGTCTTCCCGCTGCGCTGCCTCCGGCGGTTCCTCCTCATCGACGGCAAGACGCGCGCCGTGGCCCTCGCCGGCCAGGTGTTCATCGCCATCATCCCGTTGCTGCTGCTGGTCGCCTCGATCGGTTCGAGCACCGGTGAGACTCGGCTCGGCGACGGCATGGTCGAGCGCTTCCACCTGAGCGGCACGGCGGCGACCTCGGTCCGTACCCTCTTCTCCTATCCGCCCGGGACGGTCGGCGCCTTCAGCGTCTTCGAGGTGGTCGTCCTCCTCTTGTCGCTCACCTCCATGAGCCGGACGCTGCAGGCCACCTACGAGGACGCCTGGGGACTCACGCCGCACCGCGGCCTCTCGGCAGCCCTGCGCGGCCTGTCCGGCAGCGGCCTGCTCATCGCCCAGCTCATCCTCCTCGCGCTCATCGTCTCGGGACTGGAACACCTCCTGCACAACCCGGTGCTCCCGTTCGTGGTCCGGCTCGTGGTCTCGTTTCTCAGCTGGTGGGTGCTCCAGCACCTCCTGCTGACCGGGCGGGTGAGCTGGAGAGCGCTCGTCCCGGCCGCCCTCGTCGCGACCGTCGGACAGCTGCTCTGCAGCGCCGCCTCGTCGGTCTACATGCCTCACATCATCTCGGTCGACGCCAGTCGGTACGGCATCATCGGCGTGACGCTGGCGCTGTTGTCGTGGCTGATCTTCGTCTCGCTCGCCGTCGTGATCGGCATCGTGGCCGGTGCCGAGCTGGCTGCGCCGGGCGGGGAGGCGAGAGGAGGCGCCACCGGTCGGCACCGGGCGGGCGGCGGGCAATCACCCCGGGCGGGTGACGAACCGGCCGCCTGATCGGCCGATGCTCGAGGGAGGTGACGGGCCGGTGCCGTACCGGTGGGTCCCGAGCACCGACGGGCTCGCCGCCACGAGAAGCGGAGAAGGAGAACCCCATGGCAACCCTGACGGTCGCGCGATTCGACTCGGCCTCTGGCGCCGACCGCGCCCTTGACACACTGCAGGAGCTCCAGAAGGAGCAGCTGATCCACATCGTCGACGCCGCCACGGTGTCCTGGCCCGAGGGCAAGAAGAAGCCCCGCATCCGCCAGCTGCGCCACCTCGCCACCACCGGGGCGCTCGGGGGGGCCTTCTGGGGACTGTTGTTCGGGCTCATCTTCCTCGTCCCGCTGTTCGGTCTCGCCATCGGGGCTGCGGCCGGGGGACTGGCCGGCTCTCTCAGCGACTTCGGCATCGACGACGACTTCGTGAGAGAGGTGAGGGACAAGGTCACCCCCGGGACCTCCGCGCTGTTCCTCATGTCGAGCGATGCCGTGATCGACAAGGTGAGGGAGGCCTTCGTCGGCACGAAGCTCGAGATCGTGCACACGAACCTGTCGGGCGAGCAGGAGGCGGCCCTGCGGGAGGCATTCGCCGAGGAGGACTGATCCCGGCTCTCGAACCGTGGCCGGCCAGCAGATGACGCCGAGGGCGACGAGGCCCGACACCGTGCGGAAGCGCCGTCGGGCCGATCGGGCGCCCCAGGGCTGCCTGGGGCGACGCGCTCGCACCAGCGGCGCCATGCCCGCTCGGAGCCCCACCTCGTGACACCGCCGCCGACGGGACGACCGCGAGGCTCGTGCTGCTCGCGGGCGGCCCGACCCGCCGGAGGCGGCACGACGTGCTTCGGGGCAACGTTCACCCTCCCCGGGTGAATCGGCCCGCTGGTCGCTGTCGCAGGCTGGTGTCGTGGTCAGCGCGGCGGACATTCGGGGACTGTGGTGACCCGGCGGGCAGGACGGGCCGAGCCAGCTCACCGGCACGGGTCGGAGGGGTCAGTCTCACCTTGTCTCGGGGCTGGCCGGCCCGCTGATCGGTCGCCCCGTCGGCGGTCGCCCCGACAGGGTCATCTCGAACCGGAGGCGCAGGGCGAAAGACGGTAGCCGCCGCGGCGGCGAGGCGAGAGCGGTGCTCAACACGGGCGTGCCTCCTGCAGGCGTGCGGGAGGAGGCACCGGGCCGCCCACACCCGCGGGTGCAGGACCGCTTCGGGCTGCTCCTGTTCCTTGTCGTGGCCTCCTTCTTGGAGCAGGGCTTCGGAGACGCGCTCTGGGTCTCGGTGCTCGGGACCGCACTGTTCGTCCTGGCGCTCGTCGTCGGCTTCAGGGCGAGTGGCGTCGGGAAGAGGCCGGCTTTCCTCGCTGTCACGATCGGGCTCTCGCTCGGCGCCGTGGCGCTCTTCGGCGTCTCGGGTGGGTCAGGGCCCCTCTTCGGAGCCGCCTGCGTGGTGCTAGTACTGCTCGGCTCTGCCGTCCTCGCGTCGGTGCTCGGGCGAGTGCTCCGTCACCGGACGGTGACCGCCCAGACCCTCCTTGGCGCGGCTTCGTCGTACATGCTCATCGGCCTCACCTTCGCGGCCGTCTACGGAGCGCTCGACGGCCTCCTCGCCCAGCCCATCTTCGGGCACCACGTGGCCGGCAGCGTGTACGGCTACTTCAGCTTCACCACGATGACGACCGTGGGCTACGGCGACTACACGCTCAAGCTCGACATCGCCCGCCGCATCGCAATGCTGCAGGCCGTGTCGGGCCAGCTCTTCCTCGCGACGCTCGTTGCCCGCCTCGTTTCCCTCTATCGAGGGGGACGGCGTGGCGCCAAGGATGCGGACGTCTGAGCTGCCTCTCGCCGCTCGGAGCCGCGTTGACGGCGCATGGCTCGCTGGCGCGCGATCCCGGCGAGGCGGCCGGCAGTGCCTCCCGCCGAGGCGTCGCCCGGCCCCCGAGCACCCGCCGATCTGCTCGCCTGGCCACGCACCCGGCGGTGGGACCCAGACGACTCGAGGCGTCACCGCGGCCGTGGCGGAGGCCCGGGTCGTCGGATCAGGCTCAGAGGAGCCCGTAGCCGCGGGCGGCCGCGACGGCTCCGGTGCGGGTGCTCACTCCGAGCTTGCGGTAGACGCTGCGCACGTGGGTCTTCACGGTGTTGAGTGAGACGTAGAGCTCGCCGGCGATGTCCTGCAGCGAGAGGTGGCTCGTGAGCCGACTGAGCACCTCGCGCTCTTTCACCGTGAGCGGCTCCAGCATGAGTCCGTCGGGAGCCGATGCCGCCGACTGTCGACTGCCGACTCCCTTTCTTGCGAGTTGTTCGGAGTAGGGGTCGCCGTAGCGCTGCGAGATCTCCCGGACAAGGTTCATGATCCCGTCGCCCTCGTCGAGGAAGGTCCGGACGTACCACTCGTGACGGGCGAGCTCGAGGGAACGGAGCACGGCGAGCTGCGCCGCCCGGGTGTGTCCCTGCTGGAGCTCGGTGCCGGCCGTGAGCAGCTGGTGCTCGATCGCCTGGCGGGGCGTGAGTGAAGCCTGCCGGACCTGTTCGAGGCTGGCGCGGGCATGGTCGGGTCGACCGGCCCGCAGCGCGATGCGGGTGAGGGTGGCGGCAGGACATCCGTCTCCGAGCTCCGCCGCAGCGCCGGAGGCGGTGTCGATGTCCTCGAGCAGGAGGCGGCAGCTCACGTCGAGCTCGGTGAGCTTCACCTTGAGCGGCAGTGGCAAGGGTGCCCAGGCGTCGAACCACCGGATCCGGCCGATGATCGCCAGCGCATCGGCGTTGCGGCGCTGCGCGAGCCGCAGCCTCACCATCTCGAGCTCGACGCCGCTGCGCCACACCTTGTTGCCGATCTCGTCCGCCAGCTCACGGGCGGCCGAGAGGTACTCGTCGGCCACCTCGAGCTCGTCGCGCTCGAGATGCACCGCACCGAGCAGGCGCCGGGCGACGAGCCCCACTCCCGAGCGGTCCGCGCCGAGCCGGGTGGCGCGCTCGAGTGCGTCGTGCGCCTGTGCATAGGCGGCTCTGAGCTGTCCTTCCTCGAAGGCGAGGGAGGCCGCGACGCACTCGCGGCTCACCGCGCCGACCGTCTTCGGGAGGCCGGTCTGCTCGAGGGACCGGTGCGCCTCGTCCAGCTCGCCACGCCACAGGTGGCCGTAGGCGGCGAGGTCCGGGAGCATCGACACCATGGTTGCCTCGAGCCGCGTCAGCTCGGGTCCGGCGCCCTCGGCGGAAAGCGGGGGTAGCTGCCCGGTCTCGTCAAGCGAGGCCTGGACACGGGAGAGGCTCACCTCCAGCTCGTCCACCTGCATGTTCATCACTCGTTGAACCAGGGACAGGAGCTCGAACCGTGGGCCCAAGCACTCCTTGTCCGGCCCTTCCTCGAGCCGCTGCTCGAGGCGCCCGAGCCACTGTGCGGCGTCGTCGAGGCACAGGGAGGACTGCAGGAGGGCAGCCCAGAGGTACATGCGCGCCGGGCCGCCGGCGAGCCAGTCGTCGAGCAGCTCCTCGTCGGGGAGAGCCGGTCGGATCGTGAGCCCCTTCTCCCACTGCTCGAGGGCGGCGGAGGCGAGCGCCAGTGACGCCGCCCGGTCCGCACCGGCCGCCACATAGTGGGTCACGGCGGCGATCGCGTCCCCGGTCTGCTCCGAGGCGTGGGCCGCCCGCAGGTGGTCACGCCTCGGCACCTCGGGGTCGCGCTCGTGCAGCTCGCGGCGGAGGAAGCGCTGGAACATCCGGTGGTAGCGGAAGCGCCGTCCGTGGCCGTCGAGATCGTGTACGAACAGGCCGCGCCGGGACAGCTCGGCCAGGATCCCGAGCGAGTCCGAGCGCTCGGTCACGGCGCTGCAGAGCGGCCCTGTCAAGGTCTCCAGCACGGAGGTGTCCAGCACGAAGTCAACGACGCCGCTCGTGAGGTCGCCGAGCACCTCGCGGCGAAAGTAGTCGTCGAGGAGCGGCCCGGCCTCCGACGCCGAGCGCAGGAGGCCGTGCTCGGGGTGCTCACGGGCGCTCAGCGCCGCCAGCCGGAGTCCGACCGCCCACCCCTCCCCGTCCTCGACGAGGGCGGCGACCTCGTGCGCCGTGAAGCGTCGTCCCGACACCAGCTCGACCAGCTCCGTCGCCTCGCCGAGCTCGAAGCGGAGCTCGTGTGCCGAGACCTCGACGAGGTCGCCGTTCAAGCGGAGACGGTGGAGCGCCATCCGGAGCTCGCCCCGGTTCGCCACCACGAGACAGGCGTGTGGAGGGAGCTTCGACACGAAGGCCGGGATCGAGGCTGCCTCAGGGTCGGCCAGCCGGTCGAAGTTGTCGATGACGACGGTGGTGCCGGCGCGCTCCCAGAGCGCCTCCAGCACGTACGCCATGGCGTCGGGAGCGGGCTGTGGCGCCGAGGGACGCAGGTGGCGCCCCGCCCGGGCCCCTCGGCCGTCGAGCTCGGTGACGGCGGTGCGGAGGAGCTCCCAGAACTCATCGGCGGACAGCGGCTCCTCGAGCGAGACCCACGCCACCGGGGTCTGCAGGCGGCTCGCCCAGTCCGCCAGCAGGACGGTCTTTCCCGCTCCCGGGGGTGCCGTCAGAACGGTGAGGAGGGGCCTGCCCTGCGCACCGGGAGCGGGGAGCCGTTCGAGCAGCCTCCGACGGACGACGAGGGTCGTCGGGAGGCGTGCTGTGGCGAGGATCCCCCCCCGCATCGGGTCACCGGGGATCGTCCCGGCCGAGCGCGCGACCGCCATACAAGAGTCTGGGCGGCCAGGGGGCGGCACCATGTCGCCCTCAGAGGGCGAACATCGGCGATGAGTTGGAGCCGCCGACAGCATCCCGTCCGGTCGCGGAGACCGTAGAATTCGTCCTCGTTCCCCGATGCGCGGCCTGCTCACGAACCCGGGCGCTCTCGGCATGCGGCCGCACCTCACCCGCCCAGCCGGAGCGGTGAGGGTCGACGGCTCCTCGCCGGACCGGATCGGCGCCGACAGGCGCATTCACCCTCAATAGGTGACGCTCCACTGTCGAATGGCTCACACACTCGACTGAGCGGTCGTCCGGTGAATCGGCCCGCTGTGGTGAGAGGAGAGCGAGGATGGACTCCGAGATAGCCATCGCACGCCATGGGCTCATCGGCGACCTGCAGACGGCCGCATTGGTAGGCGACGAGGGAACCATCGACTGGTACTGCTGTCCGCGCTTTGACTCCCCGAGCGTGTTCGCGGCGCTGCTCGACAACGCGCACGGCGGCCACTTCCGGATCGCCCCCGAGGGTCGTTCGTTCACCTCCAGCCAGCTCTACCTCCCCGGCACGGCGGTGCTGATCACGCGGTTCAGGACCTCGGAGGGGGTGAGCGAGGTCCTCGACTTCATGCCTGTGACCTCGACCACGGCGACGCCTGTCCACCAGATCGTCCGCGTCATGCGGTGCGTCAGCGGCAGGGCACAGTTCCGGATCGACTGTGAGCCTCGCTTCGACTACGGGCGTCAGGATCACGAGCTCGAGCTGAGCCCGGGTGCGGCGCTGTTCCGGACTGCGGACCTGAGCATGGCGCTGTACGCCGGACCCCGCTCGTCCCAGCCGACGGGAGAGCCCCTCAACTTCGACCGGCGCGGCGACGGAGTGACCGCAGTGGTCGGGTTGAAGGCGGGCGAGCTCTCGGGCGTCGTGCTCCTGAGCGGCACCGACCGCCCGCTCCCTCCGCTCGCCCCGGGCGAGGTCATGGAGGACTACCTCAACACGGTGAACTTCTGGCGGACCTGGCTCGCCCACTCGCGCTACCGGGGCCGGTGGCGGGAGGCGGTCGAGCGTTCCGCCATCACGCTGAAGCTCCTCACCTACGCCCCGACGGGCGCCTTCGTCGCCGCTCCGACGGCCGGTCTGCCGGAGCAGGTCGGAGGCGAGCGCAACTGGGACTACCGCTACACCTGGATCCGGGACGCCTCGTTCTCTGCGTACGCCCTTCTCGGGCTGGGGTTCTCCGAGGAGGCGCGGGCGCTCGGTCACTGGCTGGGGGACCGTGTCCGGGAGCTCTCCGAGGGGGAGGAGCCGCTGAACATCATGTACCGGGTGGACGGGTCGTCGGACCTGTTCGAGGAGACCCTCCCGCACCTGAAGGGTTACCGGGAGTCGCGGCCGGTTCGCATCGGGAATGCCGCCTCGGGGCAGCGGCAGCTCGACATCTACGGCGAGCTGATGGACGCCCTCTATCTCGCCGATGCGTCGGGTATCCGGTTCGCCCATCAGGGCTGGTTGAAGATCGTGCACCTCATCGACTGGGTCTGCGACCACTGGGACGAGCCTGAGGAGGGCATCTGGGAGACGCGTGGCGGTCGGCAGGACTTCGTCTACGGGCGCTTCCAGGCCTGGATCGCGCTCGACCGGGCGGTACGCCTGGCGCAGCGGCACGCCCGCCCCGCCGATCTCGGTCGCTGGGTGGCGGAGCGGGACCGCATCTACCAGCAGGTGATGAGCAGGGGATGGGATCCCGAGCGGAAGGCGTTCGTGCAGCACTACGGCAGCAAGGTCCTCGACGCCTCACTGCTCCTCATGCCGGTCTCCGGCTTCCTCGTACCCGACGACCCGCTGTGGCTGTCCACGCTCGAGGCGATGGGCCAGGAGCTCGTCAGCGACAGCCTGGTCTACCGCTACGACCCGAGTGCCTCGCCGGACGGGCTCAGGGGCTCGGAGGGGACGTTCTCCATGTGTTCGTTCTGGTACGTCGACGCCCTCGCCCGCAGCGGCTACCTCGACGAGGCGCGACTGGCGTTCGAGAAGATGCTCACCTACAGCAACCACGTGGGGCTCTACTCCGAGGAGATCTCCTCGAACGGGGAACAGATCGGCAACTTCCCCCAGGCCTTCACCCATCTCGCCCTCATTACCTCCGCCATGAACCTCGACTTCCAGCTGGATCACGGAGCCGGCACCGTCGACCTCGTTCGCGACTCCCGAGGCTGAGGAGCCGTCTGGGGCCGACGCAACATGGGAGGGTTTCGCTGACCTCGGGGTCTCCCGTCGACACGCCGAGCCTCGGGCCCGCCCCCGGGGTCGAGAGGGAACGCATCGCGCGGCGCCTCTCGTCGTGACAGTCCAGCGGATCCTCGGGCGCGAGGACGCGTCGCTGCCCCGCGCCGGTGGATCGAGCCGAGAGACGGTGCGCCGCCCGTGAGGCCCGGGCGTCCTGATGCGCACCGGGTCGCCTGAGGTCAGGCTGGGAGAACCGCCGCCCTCTCCACCTGCTTGTTTGCTCGGTGAGCGAGCGGGTAGCGAGTGCTGGTGAATCTGCCCAGCGGACCGCTTTCCAAGAGCTACCCAGGCGCGGTGGCGCTCGTCGTGTTCTCGCTCATCCCCTATCTGGCGCTCACGGCAGCGGTCTTCCCCCTGCTCGACCTGATCTCGAAGAGCACCGGCCTCACCACCCAGACGCTGGACATCACGATCGCCCTCTCGACCGGCGCCTATGCGGTCGGCACCGTCCTCGCCGTCCAGTTCGCCGTCCACCTGCGTGCACGACGCATGCTCGTGCTCTGCGAGGCGCTCTTCGTCGTCGCTTCCGTCCTAGCGGCGTGGGCGCCCGACGGTGCCGTCTTCGTCGGAGCGTTCATCATGCAGGGATTCTGCACCAGCCTCATGTTGATCGCGGCGGTGCCCCCGCTCATCACGCGGTGGCCGGCGAGGAAGATGCCGCTCACGGGCCTGATCATGAACCTCTGCATCTTCGGAGCCGTCGCCGTGGGGCCGACCCTCGGCGCGGCCCAGCTCGCCGGCACCAGCTGGCGCCCGCTGTTCTGGGGCGTTGCCGGCCTGTCCGTGCTCGCACTGCTGTTCTCGCTGCTCACCTTCGAGGACGACTCGGCGCAGGATCTGGAGGCGCCCTGGGATCTCGCGGCGCTCGCCTTGGCTGTCCTCGGCTGCGGCGCCGCCTTCTTCGGCGCCGGCCGCCTTCAGGCGACCTCGAGCGTGGGCCCCGGCTCGCTCGTGCCCCTCATCGCCGGACTCGCCATGATCGTGATCCTCGTCGTGGTCGAGTACCGCATGCGCAATCCGCTGATGCCGGTGCAGGCAGCCGCCACGACGCTGCCTGTCACGGGGATCTTCATCGCTCTCACCGCGAGCGCATCGGCCTTCGGCATCATGGAGCTCCTCCTCGAGTCGCTCAAGACCTCGAGCACGCCGACGCAGACAGCCCTCTACTTCCTCCCGGAGTTCTTCGCCGCGGTGCTCGTCGCCGGAGTCTTCGGAGCACTGTTCCGGACCAGATACACGCCGGTCCTCGCCCTCGCCGGTCTCGCCACGATCGCCGTCTCGGCGGCGCTCCTCCTCGCGACCCTGCCGCACGCCGGCCCGATGGTCCCCGCCGCCGCCGGTCTGCTCGGCCTCGGCGTGGCAGCGTCCGTCTCGCCAGCGCTCTTCATGGCGGGCTTCTCGATGCGGTCTCCGCAGCTGCAGCGCGTCTTCGCGATGATCGAGCTGATGAGAGGCGTCACGGCCTTCCTCGTCGCCCCCGTCCTCATCTTCCTGGCGAGCGTGCTCGGCGCCAGTGCCGCCGCGGGAATCGACGGCTCCTTGTGGATCTGCCTCGGCATCGCGGCCGTGGGCTTTCTCGGAGGCCTCGCGCTGTACCTCACCGGGAGACGAGGGCTTCACGTCCCCGACATCGACCGGTGGCAGGAGTCCGACGAGCCGGCCTGGGACTCGCCTCCGCTGTTCGATCGCTGGCGGGGGTCACGCCGGCGCCGCAGTGTGCCAGGCCCAGTCCCGGAGCGGGAGAAGGAGGTCGCCTAGCTCTGTCCCGGCCATCGTGCCGCCGCCGAGACGGTCCCTCTCGGCGGCGTGCTACCAGGTCGGCCAGCCGCTCGGCAGGCTGCCGGTGGGCGGGTTGTTCTGCAACACGCCCGGCGGAGCGCCGAGCGAGGCGAGCAGCTGGGAGAAGTTGGCCCCGAAGGCAGTCGAGTTCGCTCCACTGAACTGCCCCGCCGCCATCGCCATCGTGTCCCCGGTGCCACCTGACGCCCAACCGGTCTCGATCCCGTCCGGGCCTTCGTACATCGTGCCGAGGACGGTGCCGGCCGAGACGGTCTCACCCACGCTGACCGAGGGCTGGATGTCCTCGGCGGCGTAGACGACGAGCCCTGCCGCGGGTCCGGTGGAGAGCCGGTAGGTGATGAACGTCCCGCCCGGCCAGCCGCCGTTGTACGTGCTCAGCACCACACCTCTGCCGATCGCGCGGATCGGTCCGAAGCCGCTGTAGTCCACTCCCTGGTCGATGCGCTCCGGGGAGAGGGCGTTCACCGAGGCGAGGGGGTTCACGTAGCCGGACGAGCTGCTGGGCGGCGGTGCCGACGGAGGCGGAGACGAGGGCGGCGGACTCGACGGCGGCGTGGGGTTGACAGGGACCGGCGGAGCGGGCGGCTGGGTCGTGGGGACGACCGGCTGCGCCGCTGCGGCAGCGGCTGCGGCAGCGGC
>JAKACF010000219.1 GCA_021821585.1 Actinomycetes bacterium | reverse complement strand
CTCCGTCGCATCTGAGCGGCCCATGGCGTCACGGTACGAGCGGGGTGTGTCAGGCTGGTCGACAGCGGCGGCGAGCCTCGGGAGGGCGGGCAGCTCACCGGCGCTTCCCGCCGCCTGGGCCCGACTGAGGTGCCCGTCTGGCCAGCGACGCCTGGGCGCTGACCCTCGGTGAGACGACGGGCTGGCTGGGGCCGGGCCCGATCCTGGCCGTGCCCGCGCCGCCACCGTGATGCAGGTGCGAAGCGAGCTACGCCACGAGCATCCCCTCGTGGACGTGCGCGACGGCTGACGTTGTGGGGGAGAACGCGGCCGCCTCCTCCGCGTTGAACAGCACCGCTCGAGGCTTCTTCGGCGGCGTGGGCGGAGGATCTGCCATCGCCTTGGCACTCGCCTCCGGTCTCGCACCGGCCTGCTGTGTGCTCAGCCTCGCCGTGAGGCACCGGCTGGGCCGACCGGCCCATCCAGGCGCCGGTGCGCCGAGGTGGCGGCCTGCGAGCCGCCCGTCTCGCCTCCTCGGCCCGGGCGGTGACGCGGGTGCCGCCCGAGCAGCGCTCAGCGCGCGATCACCGAGCAGACCGCCGCGAATGCCCGCTCGAGCTGGTCACGGTGGACCCGCTCTCCGGCGGTGTGCGCCACGGTCGGCTCCCCCGGCCCGAAGTTGGCAGCCGGCACGCCGCGACTCGAGAAGAAGCTCACGTCGGTCCAGCCGAGCTTGGCCCTCGGGGGCGCCGAGCTCGCCCGGACGAGCGAGGCGAGCAGTGGATGGCCGAGACCGGGGATGGCGGCGGCGGAGGAGTCGTCGAGCTCGATGACCGCGCCGTCGCCGCCCTCACCGAGGCTCGCCTCCACGAGCGAGCGCACCGCCTCGAACGCCTCGTCGACGGTGCGGTCCGGGGCGAAGCGGTGGTTGAGGGTGAGCCGCGCCCGGTCGGGGACGACGTTGTTCGCGATGCCGCCTGCGACCGACACGGCCTGCAGCGCCTCCCGGTACTCGCAGCCGTCGATGACGGGGCGGCGGCCCTCGTAGGCGGCGACGGCGGAGAGCACCGGGGCGAGGGCATGTATGGCATTCCGCCCCATCCACGGGCGGGCCGTGTGCGCCCGCTCGCCGACCGTCTCGACCACGACGCGCAGCACGCCCTGACAGCCTGCCTCGACGAGGGCTCCGGTCGGCTCGCCGAGCACCGCCGCGTCCGCCTCGAGCCAGCCAGGGTCGCGGTCCGCGATCTCGAGCAGGCCGGAATGGCGCCGATCGACCTCCTCGCAGGTGTAGAAGATCCAGGTCAGATCCGCTGCCAGCACCTCGGCGAGATCGCCGCCGGACCCGGCAGCGGCGACTGCCCTCGCCACCTCGAGGAAGACGGCGTCGCCGCCCTTCATGTCGGCGGCACCGAGCCCGAAGAGCACGTCGCCCTCGCGCCTCGCGCCCTCGTTGCCGTTCGCCGGCACCGTGTCGAGGTGGCCCGCCAACACGAGGCGCTGGGCGAGGCCGAGGCGGGTGCGGGCGCAGACGTTGTCGCCGATGCGCGCCACCTCGAGCACCCCGGCGCCGAGGCCGGCGAGCAGCGACTCGACGACGTCGGCGATCTCTGCCTCGTGGTGGCTCACCGACGGGACGTCGACGAGCCTCGCGGTCAGCCCGATGAGGTCCGTTCCCGGTGCGGGCGGGAGGCTCACGCCGACACCCCGTGGGTGCGGAGGATCTCGTTCAGCTGCGACTTGTCGTGGCGCTCCCCCTCCTCGAGGCGCCGGAGCACCAGCACGCAGGGGAGGAAGAACTCCCCGCCGGAGAACTCGCGCCGCCGGGAGGCTCCGACCGCCACGCTCCAGGGCGGCACCACGCCCCGGCCGAGCTCTTCACCGCTCTCGGCGTCGATGACCGGGATGGCGGGGTTGAGGATGGTGCCCTCCCCGAGCACCGACCCCCGTCCCACCCGGGCACCCTGGGTGACCATGCACCGGCTGCCGACGAGGACGTCGTCCTCGACGATCACCGGGACGGCGTTCGGCGGCTCGAGCACCCCGCCGATTCCCACCCCTCCCGAGAGGTGCACCCGGTCGCCGATCTGGGCGCAGGAGCCGACGGTCGCCCAGGTGTCCACCATGGTCCCGGCCCCGACGCGTGCCCCGATGTTGACGTAGCTCGGCATCAGGATCGCCCCCGGGCCGATGTAGGAGCCCCAGCGCGCCGAGGCGCCGGGCACGACGCGCACCCCGGCCTTCTCGAAGCCTCGCTTCAGGGGAAGCTTGTCGGCGTACTCGAAGGGGCCGGCGTCGGTCGTCGAGATGGAGCTCAGCGCGAACAGCAGCAGGATCGCCTGCTTCAGCCACTCGTGGACGACCACATCCCCGGTCGCCTCGTCGATCTCGGCCACCCGTGCCTCTCCGGAGTCGAGCAGCTCGATGGCCTCGTGCACGACCGAGACGGCGGAGGCGTCGGCGGGCGCGAGCTCGCCGCGCTCGCGTCGCTGCCAGAGCTGGGTGACTGCTGTCGGGAGGTCGGTCATCCCCGGCAGGCTAATCAAGGCGCCGGGGCGCCCCCGGGCCTCGGGTCAACCGGCCAGGCGATCGGCGACGAGCCGCAGGCGCTCCATCGGCTGGACGAGGGCCAGCCGGGCGTGGTCACGGCCGGCTGGCCCGTAGGCCTCCCCCGGGCTCACGAGTGCGCCGGCGCGCTCGGCGAGGTAGCGGGCGAGCCGCCCGCCGCCGCTCGTCCCGGGCAGCAGGGCGACCCGCTCGGGCGCCGCCACCCAGAGATAGAAGCCGCCGGCGGGCATGCCGGCAGGGATCCCCGCCGCGCCCAGCACCGAGGCGAGGTACGAGAGGCGCTCCTCGTAGACCCTGCGCTGGGCCGCCACGCTCTCGTCGTCGGCGAAGGCCACCGCCGCCGCGTGCTGCACCGGCCCGGGAACCATGAAGCCGGCGTGCCGGCGGAGTGCCGACAGGTATGCCACGAGGTCCGGGTCGCCGGCGTAGACGCCGACCCTCAGGCCGGCGAGGTTGGACCGCTTCGAGAGGGAATGGACCGCCACCACGTTCTCGAGGCCGTGCTCGAGGATCGAGGACGGCTGCGCCGCCCAGGTGAACTCCACGTAGCACTCGTCGGAGAAGACCGGCACGGCGTGGTGGCGCCCCCACGACGCCGCCGCGGCCAGGTCCTCGACCTGACCGGCCGGGTTGCCGGGCGAGTTCACCCACAGGCACAGGCTCCGGGCGGCGTCCTCGTCGCTCACGGCCCCGAGGTCCATCGAGCCGTCGGGGCGCGAGGGGACGGCGACGGCCCGGCAGCCGGCGAGGAGCGCACCCATCTCGTAGGTGGGATAGGACAGCGACGGGAAGAGCACCGTGTCGCGCGACGGGGTCCGGAGCCGCAGCCAGTGCGGGACACCGGCGACGAACTCCTTGGTTCCGATGCAGGCGGCGAGATCCCCTGCCGGGTCAAGCCGCACGCCGAAGCGGCGCTCGATCCAGGCGGCCGCCGCCTCCCTCAGCTCGGCGGAGCCGATGGCCGCCGGGTAGCCGCGCTCGGAGCCCGAGTGGCCGAGGGCCTCGACGACCGCTGGCGAGGGCGGGTCGCACGGTGTGCCGACCGAGAGGTCCACCATGCCCCCGGGAAGGCGCGAGGCGAGCTCGGCGAGCTCGGTCAGCTTGTCGAAGGGGTAGACGGGTGGGACGAAGCCCGCCTCGGGGACGGTCCCGGCGCTCATCTCCGGACGAACTCCGCGAACCGCCTGGCCCCCCGCTCGTCCAGCCTGGCGTGCACCTTGACCGTCTCTCCCTCGTACTCCTCGCCGACGACCTCGCCTTCCCGGTGGATGGCCGCCACCACGTCACCCCGCCCGACCGGGACGGCCAGCTCGACCACGCGGTCCTCGGCACGGAGGCGGTCGGCGACCCGGCGCAGCAGCTCGGGGACGCCCTCACCGGTGAGGGCCGAGAACGTCGGGGCGCCGTCGTGGGCGGCCGACAGCTTGGCCGCCTGGTCGGCGGCCAGGTCCGCCTTGTTGATGGCGAGGAGCTCGGGGACGTCCGCCGCCCCGATCTCGCTCAGCACCGAGCGGACGGCGTCGATCTGGGCATCGGGGTCGCGGGCCGAGCCGTCGACGATGTGCAGCAGCAGGTCGGCCGCCGTGACGACGTCCAAGGTGGCGTGGAAGGCGTCGACGAGCTGGTGCGGCAGCTTGCGGACGAACCCGACGGTGTCGGTCATGAGGACGGTCTCGCCGCCGGGGAGCTCGAGGCGGCGGGTACGGGGGTCGAGGGTGGAGAACAGGCGGTTCTCGACGAGCACCCCCGCGTCGGTCAGGCGGTTCAACAGCGTCGACTTCCCTGCGTTGGTGTAGCCGACGAGCGAGACGGTCCGCAGCGCCCCCCGCCGGCGCGAGCGCTGCTGGGTCAGGCGTGTCGCCTCGAGCTCGCGCAGCTCCTCCTCGAGCTTGCGGATGCGCCGCATGATGCGCCGGCGGTCCTCCTCGAGCTTGGTCTCGCCAGGCCCCCGCGTGCCGATGCGCCCCGCCTGCTGGGAGAGGGCGACGCCCCGGCCCCGCAGGCGGGGCAGGCGGTACTGGGAGAGGGCCAGCTCCACCTGGGCCCGGCCCTCCTCGGTGTGGGCGTTCTGGGCGAAGATGTCGAGGATCACCGCCGTCCGGTCGATCGCCGTGCGGCCGAGCAGCCGCTCGAGGTTGCGCTGCTGGGCCGGGGTCAGCTCCTCGTCGAAGACGACGGTGTCGGCGTCGACCTCCTCGGAGACCTGCCGCAGCTCCTCGGCCTTGCCGCGCCCGATGTAGGTGGCCGGGTCCGGGGCGTCCCGCCGTTGGATGATGCGGGCCACCTCGTCCGCACCGGCCGTGTCGACGAGCAACGACAGCTCATCGAGGCTCGCCTCCACCTCGTCGACCGTGCGGGGCCAGGAGACGACGCCGACGAGCACGATCTTCTCCCGGAACCTCCGGTCGATGAGGGTCATCGCAGCCCCTCCGGCCCGACCTCCACCTCGAGCCGGGCGACCCTGCGGGCCGGGCCGGTGAGGGTCGCCGAGGGGGCCGAGGCGGGCCCGGCGAGGTCGACGACGAGCCTGCCGCCGGGATTGGCGACGGGGACCCGGTCCCCGACGAGGCCGGCCGCACGGGCGGCGGCCGCCGCCGCGCAGCTCCCGCTCCCGCAGGCCTCGGTGGCGCC
>JAKACF010000218.1 GCA_021821585.1 Actinomycetes bacterium | reverse complement strand
CAAGCCCATGGGCAACGGCTTCCCGGTGGCCGCCCTCCTCGGGCGCGCCGACCTCGTCGACCCCTTCGTCGACGCCACGGGCTACTTCAGCACCTTCGGTGGCAACACGCTCGCCTGTGCGGCCGCCCTCGCCGTGCTCGATGTGGTCGAGCGCGACGGCCTCGTCGAGAACGCCGCCTCGTCCGGGGCGCACCTGCGGGCGCTGCTCGACGAGGTCGTCTCGCGCCACGACGCCGCCGGCGAGCTGCGCAGCTGGGGGCTGTTGTTCGGCCTCGACATCCTCGGCCCGGAGGGCGGGGCCGACGCCGCCGCCGCCACGGGCGTCGCCAACCGGCTCCGCCGCCTCGGCGTGCTCGTCGGCACGACCGGCCCGGGCGGGAACGTCCTCAAGATCCGCCCGCCGCTCGTCTTCTCCGAGGCCGACGGCGACGAGCTCGCCGAGCGCCTCGACGCGGCGCTCGCAGCCTCGTGAGGGGGCAGCTCCGGCGCGCTCGCCGCCCGTGGCCGCCCCGAGGGGGGAGGGCGGTGCGGCGCCTCCGGGAGCCACCTCCCGGACCCCGCCCCGCTGCCCGCCCTCTCGGACAGGTCGGGGGCCCATGAGTCGACGTCGGTACAACTGGGAGGGCACAATGGCTGAGCGGGTCGCGCTGACGGGGGTTCGCCTGATCGACGGCAGCGGCCGCGATCCGGTCGACGACGCCGTCCTCGTCATGGAGGGGCCGACCATCGTCGCCGCCGGAGCCGCCATCGAGGTCCGGCTCGACCCCGACGCCACGGTCGTCGACGCGTCGGGCGCCACGGTGATGCCGGGCATCATCGACGCCCACTGCCACCTCGGCGGCAACTCCCATCCCGACGAGGACAGCTGGGTGCTGCAGCCCGACCGCTACCAGGCGATCGCCTCGGTCGCCCAGGCCCGGGCCCTCCTCCGCCACGGCGTGACGAGCGTCCGGGACATCTCGGTGAACGGGACGCATCTCCGCCAGGCGATCGCCGACGGCCTCATCGAGGGGCCGCGCATCGTCCCGTGCTGGCGGGGCCTGTCCCGCCGGGGCGGGCACGGCGACGCCAACGGCGTCCCGGTCGAGCTCGTCAGGACCTCGCACCCGTGGGGCATCGTGGCCGACGGAGCCGACGAGGTCCGCCGGGCGACGCGCGAGGTGATCCGCAATGGCTCCCGTTGCATCAAGGTCTGGGCGAGCGGCGGCGGCCTCAGCGAGAACGACCCCGAGGACGCCCAGCACTTCAGCCTGGAGGAGCTGCGGGTCATCGTGGAGGAGGCGAACTACGTCCACCTCCCGGTGGCGGCCCACTGCGAGTGCCGTTCGGCGGCCCGGTCGGCCGTCGAGGCGGGCGTGTGGTCCATCGAACACGGCGAGGACCTCGACGAGGAGACCGTCGAGCTGATGGCGGCCAAGCACATCTCGCTCAACCCGACCCTCGTCCTGCTCACCAAGTGGGCGGCGCTCTCGAAGGACTACGGGGGCCACTACGGCAAGCCCTACATCCCCGGCGGCGGCCCGGTCCCCGAGGACAGGGAGGAGATGCTGGCGCTGCTGCACGACCGGCTGTCGTCGAACCTGCTCGCCGCCCGGGACGCCGGAGTGCGCATCGGGGTCGGCAGCGACTCGTTCTCGACCGAGCTCACCCCCTACGGCGAGCAGACCCTCGAGGAGGTCCGCGCCCTCGTGGCGGCGGGCATGACCGAGATGGAGGCCCTCGTGGCGGCCACCCGCTCGGGGGCGGAGATCCTGCGCATCGACGAGGCCACCGGGACCCTCGAAGCGGGCAAGTCCGCCGACATCCTCGTTCTCGACGGCGATCCGCTGGACGACATCTCGGTGATCTCCCCCGAGTCGATGCTGCTCGTCGTGAAGGAGGGGGTCGTGGTGAGGAACTCCCTGTTCGAGGCGGCAGGATCGGCCTGGGGCCGGGCCGAGGTGGGTGAGGCGACGGCCGCGCTCTGACGCGTCCCGGGCCTCCGCCTCGTGGGCTCGGCCGGCCCCGTCGAGCTACGGGGCGGTCGCCAGGGCGGCGATCTCGTCGCGCTCGTGCGGCCCGAAGAACGGCGGGTCGCCCGCCGCCGCGTTCTCGCTCGGCCGCCCGCTGCGGGACGTGGCCGGGATGACGCAGTGGCAGCGGGGGTCGCTCAGGACCCACGTGAGGAGCGCCTGCGCCCAGGTGGTGACCCCGAAGTCGCGGTAGCGGGACGGGTCGAAGCCGGCCGGGGTGCGTGCCGTGAGGCCGCCCTCGCCGAAGGGCCGCATGACGACGACGCCGAGCCCGAGCTCGTCTGCGAGGGGCAGGATCCGCTCCTCCACCTCGCGCTCGAGCGGGTTGTAGGGGACCTGGACGGCGGTGATCCGGCCCGTGCGCATCACGCGCTCGAGCTCCCCGAAGGCGGCCGGGTCCCAGTGGGTCGCGCCGATGGCCCCGACGGCGCCTGCCTCGAGGTGCCCCTCGAGCAGGGCGAGGTGCTCGGGCCAGGCGACGAGGTTGTGGATCTGATAGAGCTCGACGCGCCCGCCGTACCAGGCGAGGGCCCGCTCGACCTGGGCGCGGCCCTCCTCGGCCGTCTTCGCCCAGACCTTGGTGGCGACCACCACCTCGTCGCGCCGGGGCGCGAGGGCGTCGCCCAGCACCTGCTCGGCCCGGCCGTACATGGGCGAGGAGTCGAAGAAGTTCGTCCCAGAGGCCACCGCCTCGGCGACGAGGGCGGCGGCGTGCGCCGTCGCCTCCGGGCCCGAGACGTCGAAGGTGCGCCACGTGCCCATGCCGACGGCCGAGACGTCGAGGCCGGTCCGTCCGAGCGCCCGCCGCAGTGTCATCGCCGTCTCCTCGCTCTCGTCAGGGCCGTCTCGCCGACGGAGCCGCCCGGTCTCGGCGCGGCGCCCGATCCTCGCCTCCGGCGCGGCCGGGCGCAACTCCGGTGCCACGGAGCCGGCGTGTCTTTCGCCCCTAGGTCCGGGCGGGCGGGTCGGCGACGATCACCTCATGACCCGGCGCCCCGTGCTCGAGTGCACGGGCCTTACCAAGTCCTTCGGAAGCCGCCTGGCGGTCGACGGCGTCGGCTTCACCATCGCCGAGGGCGAGGTCTACGGCCTCCTCGGCCCGAACGGGGCGGGCAAGACGACGGCGATGAAGATGATCTGCGGCCTGCTCCGGCCCGACGCCGGCAGCATCCTCCTCCTCGGCCGACCGGCCGTCGGCAGCCTCGAGGCGAAGGCGCTCATCGGCTACGTGCCCCAGGACGTGGCGCTCTATCCCGACCTCACCGCCCGGGAGAACCTCGAGTTCCTCGGCCGCCTCTACCGCCTCGACCGGCGGACGCTCGCCGAGAGGGTCGCCGAGGTCCTCGAGCTGACCGAGCTCGGGGACCGCCGCGACGAGCGGGTCGACTCCTACTCGGGCGGCATGCGGCGGCGGCTCAACATCGCCGCCGGGCTGCTCCACCACCCGAAGCTGCTCGTGCTCGATGAGCCGACGGTCGGCGTCGACCCCCAGAGCCGCCACGCCATCCTCGACCGGGTGGCCGCCCTCCGGCACGAGGGGCTGGCGGTCGTCTACACCACCCACTACATGGAGGAGGCCGAGCGGGTCTGCGACCGCGTCGGCATCATCGACCACGGCCGCCTCATCGCCGAGGGGACGAAGGGCGAGCTCGTGGCCCGGCTCGGCGTACAGGACCGTATCGAGCTCGCCGCCGACGGCGACGTCGACCGCCTGGCGGCGGCCTGCGCCGGCGTCGAGGGCGTCCGGTCCGTGGCGGCGGCCGACCACGGCGTCCATCTCGTGGCCTCCGACGGCAGGGCGCTGCTCCCGAGCCTCCTCCAGGCGGCGCAGTCGGCCGCCGTGCCGGTGACGAGCGTCGAGGTCGTCGCCCCGGACCTCGAGGCCGTCTTCCTCGACCTGACCGGCACGGCGCTCAGGGAGTAGGGAGTGCGGGCCGCCGCCTCGATCGCGATGAAGGACCTCCGCCAGCGGCTGAGGGACCGCTCGGCGATCGTCCTCGGCGTCGTGGCGCCGGTCGTCATCGCCGGGCTCATGAGCCTCGCCTTCGGCGGCGTGGACCAGCTGCGCGTCTCGCTCGCCGTCGTCGACCTCGACCACGGGCCCGTGGCTGCCGGGCTCGTGAAGGCCGTCGAGTCCCCCAAGCTCCGCCCCTTCCTCAGCGTGCGCCACCTCGGGAGCGCCGAGGCCGCACGGACGGAGCTTCGCAACGGGCGGATCGACGCCGCTCTCGTCGTCCCGGGCGGCTTCTCGGCCTCGCTCGCAGGGGGAGCGCCGCGAGGGCTCACGACGCTCGAGGCGAGCAGCGAGCCCATGGCCGGGAGCCTCGCCCGCTCGATCGCCTCCTCCTTCGTCGCCCAGGTGAACGCCGACCGGCTCTCGCTCGCGGCCGCCCGGGCGGCGGGCGCGCCGCCGGCCTCCCTCCCGGCCCAGGTGGCGAAGCTGCGGCTTCCGCTGAAGAGCGTCGAGCAGCGGGTCGGAGCGAGCGAGCTCAAGGTGATCAGCTACTACGCCCCGGCCATGGCGATCTTCTTCCTGCTCTTCCTCATCAGCTACACCGCCCGCAGCTTCTTCGTCGACCGGCGGAGCGGGATGATCGAGCGGATGCTGGCGGCACCCGTCCGGCCCGTCCAGGTCGTCGCCGGGAAGGCGCTGGCGGTCTTCGCCTACGGTTCGGTCAGCCTGCTCATCATCGGCCTCGTCACCTCGCTCGCCTTCGGGGCGGACTGGGGCCGGCCGCTGCCGGCGATCGTGCTCGGTGTCGTCCTCGTGGCCTCCGTCGTCTCGCTGACGGCGCTCGTGATGGGCACCTGCCGCACCGAGCGCCAGGCCGACGGCATGAGCTCGGTCCTCGTCTTCGGGCTGGCGCTCGTCGGGGGGAACTTCTTCTCGCTCTCGGGCGCGCCGTCGTTCGTCCGCAGCCTCGCTCTCGTGACCCCGAACGGCTGGGCGTTGAGAGGCTTCACCGATCTCGCCACCACCGGCGGAGGGTTGGGGACCGTCGCCGTGCCGGTGCTCGCCATCTCGATCTTCAGCCTCGCCGTCGGCGGCCTCGCCCTCGTCCTCTCGACACGGGCGATGCGGGCGTGACCGTCCTCGCCATCGCCCGGGCCTCGGGCCAGCGCCTCCTCCGCGACCGGACGGCCCTGTTCTTTCTCATCGTCCTCCCCGTCGTCCTC
>JAKACF010000217.1 GCA_021821585.1 Actinomycetes bacterium | reverse complement strand
CTTCCGATATCGGCGGCGGCGAGGTAGGTGGCGAGCTCGCGCACCCATTCGGAGACGGGGACCTCGCGCCTCGAGATCGTCACCCCGCGGACCTCCTTCGCCACCGTCGAGACGAGGCGGCCGTGGCGGGAGACGAGCTCGAGGGTCGAGTCGCCGACGCGCAGCCGGATGGCGGTCGCCTTTCCGGGACGCCCGGACATCCGGTCGCCGAGGGAGCGCTCGTAGTCGACCTCCACCATGCCCGCCGGGAGCAGGTCACCGATCGTCGAGGAGAGGACGCGGTGGTAGGCGTCGAGGTCGGCCGTGTCGGCCCGCAGGGCCGCCGCCACGCTCTCGACGAGGTCCTGCCGCTCGCCGCCCTCGTCCGTCCCGCCGGTCGTCATGGTGCTGCCGTCCTGCTACTTGTCGGTGAGAGGAAGCACCAACTGAGGCTTCGCGATGACGTGATCGGCGCGAAGCGGGCGGACGGCCGTCCCGATGGCGAAGAACTCCGTCGTGTGCCCGCCCCAGCGGTGCGGGAGCGAGAGCAGCTGGACGCCGACGATGCCCTCGGCGCTCAGCTGCTCGGCCTCGGCCTGCATCCTGCTCATGGCGAGCTCCCGGGCGTCGTAGAGGGCCTCGGTGAACTGGGGGATCTCGACGTTCTTGCCGACGTTGCCGAGCGCCCTGAAGGCGCCCTGGTGGGCGATGTGGTACACGCAGCTGCCCATCACCATGCCGAGGGGCGCATAGCCCGCCTGGACGAGCGTCCAGAAGTCCTGACCCGAGAGGTCGGAGGTGAAGGGCTGGTTCTTGTTGTTGCGCCACTGCCCGCCGTCGTCGGACTTCACCGCTGTGCCCACCGCGATGAACTCGGCGAGGTCGTTGCCGAACTCCTTGAACTCGATCTCGAGGCGGACCCCGACGATCCCGTCGGCCCCGAGGGCGTCGGCCTCGGCCTCCATCCGCGTCATGGCGAGCTCGCGGGCCTGGTACATCGCCTGCGAGAGCGTGCTCAGCTCCATGTTCTGGCTCCACCGGCCGACCTGGAGCCCGACGTGGTAGATGCTCGAGCCGAGGACGAGGCCGAGCGGTCTGAAACCCGCCTCGCGCACGAGCAGGAACTCGTTGACGCTCAAGTCGGAGGTGAACAGCGCCCCGGGCTGGCCCGGCCGCATCTCGGCCAGGCGACGCATCGCGTCCTCGGGCAGGCCGAGCGTGCTCGTGTCGGTCATGTGCTCCTCCTCGGTGAGTCGAGCGGAAGGATCGAGAGGCTGCTCGTCGGGGCGAGGACGCCCTCGTGGAAGCGGGCGATCGCCGTCCCGCCCATCGACGCCAGGGCCACGTGGTCGCGGTGGTTCTCCCCCGCCTCCCGCTCCCAGATGTCGAGCGTCATGAACGACGACATGGAGCCGTCGGCCCCGTAGGCGGCCGTCCGCTGCTGGAACTGCCGGCGGGCATCGGCCCGGACGTGGTGGACGAGCTCGCTGTAGCCGGACACCTCGGTGTTGCCGGCCATCATCGAGGCCTGCTGGACGGTGGCCCAGTCGTCGTGGCGGATGGCGATCGAGAGGCCGACGACCACGCCGGCCGGGACCCAGCCGCCGTGCAGGAGCTTGGCGACGTCCTGTCCCGGCAAGGTGGCGGCGAACAGGTTGCGGGGCCGCGTCGGGCTGTCGGCCCGCACCGCCGTCCCGTAGGCGAGGAACTCGCGGTTGTCGTTGCCGAGGTTGGTGACCGTCAGGGTGACCCCCACCACCCCGTCGCCGCCGACGGCCTGGCACTCGGTGAGCATCCGCAACAGCGCCGTGTCGTAGCCGTTGTAGAGGGCATCGGCGTAGGCCCCGAAGCCGGTGTAGCCGGCTCCCCCCGAGCTCGTCACCGTGCCGACCGGGCCGCCGAAGCCGAACTGGCTGCCGAAGACGCCGCCCGGGCCCGCGCCGTATCCCTGGCCGTAGTAGCCGCAACCGCCCCAGCCCTCCCAGCCGATGTGCTCGACGACGCAGCCCATCACCTCGCCGACGACCCGGAAGCCGCAGCCTTCGAGGCCGGCCTGGCCGTTGATCGACAGCAGGCTGGCCGGGGCCGAGCCGGCGCGTGCCCGTTCCATGCGTGCGGCGGCGGCCGGGGGGAGGCCCTGGCCCGACCAGTCGCTCACCTTGCGTCGTCGGTCCGGTGTCGGGCCTCGTCCTCCCGTCGGCGGCGGCTCATCGGGCCGGAGGCTACCACCGCCCTCTTTTGCTGTCCCCGTCAGCGCCGGCGGTGGCCCGGCCGCCGCACGGTTCCGGGTGATCATGGTGGGGACCCCGCCGGGGAGCAGGAGAGGAGCGAGATGGAACTGAACGAGGCCATGCGGACGACGCCGGCCACGCGTCACTTCACCGACGAGCCGGTGGGCGACGAGGTCCTCCACCGGCTGCTCGAGGTGGCCCGCTTCGCCCCGAGCGGGGGCAACCGCCAGCCGTGGAGGGTGGTCGTGGCCAAGGACGCGGCCGTGCGCTCGGCGATCCGGGACGCCTACGTCCTCGGATGGCGGGAGTACACCGCCCATGTCGCCTCGGGCCTCGTCCCCTTCGCCCCCGGCGCCGACGGCCGCTGGACCGGTCCGGCCGTCGACCTCGAGCTCGCCCGCGCCACGCCTGCCCCGAACGACCTCGCCGACCACCTCGACGTCGCTCCTGTCCTGCTCGTGCTCCTCGCCCACCTCCCCTCGCTGGCGGTGACCGACAACGGCCTCGACCGCCAGAGCATCGTCGGGGGCGCCTCGGTCTACCCCTTCAGCCACAACCTCCTCCTGGCGGCCCGCGCCGAGGGGCTCGGCGGCGTCATGACGACCGTCATCTGCCGCCAGGAGGCCGCCGTGCGGGAGCTGCTCGGCGTGCCGCCGGAGTTCGCCCTCGCCGGCCTCGTCGTCCTCGGGCACCCCGCCCGGCCGGTCACCCGCCTCCGCCGGAGGCCCGTCGAGCAGTTCTGCACCGTCGACCGCTTCGCCGGGGAGCCCTTCTCCGCCGGTCTTCGTGGGTGAGTTGTGGACGACGCTGGGGATCACTCGGGGAAAGTGGCCGCTTCCTGTCGATAAGCCGGGTATTTCGAGAAATCCCATTGACTGGCGCCAGGCGGCGGAGCACGATGCACGCACCAAGGCAAGCGGTGCCAAGCGCTGCTAGACCGAGGAGCCCCCGCAAGGGAGCGCCGAGGGAAGGCAGGGTGGAACCCGATCCGAGGGGGACCCCCAGGAACCCGGAGGAGAGGGAGCAGCAGGGAGCGGAGGAAGGAACGCCCGCAAGGGTGGACCGGAGGCCCGAGCTGTTGCCACCGGCCGAGGGCGACCCGCAAGGGGGACCCGAGGTCGGGCCACTGCGACCGGAGCAACGGTGACCCTCAGGGGGAGCCGGGAGGCCGGGAGGCGCTCGGAGCCGGAGGACGGGAGACCCGCAAGGGTGGACCGGCCGACGGAGCCACTGCGACCGGAGACGGACGCCCGCAAGGGAGCCCCCACCGGGAGCGGGGCACTCGCTTGCCACGGAAGGTGATGAGGCTCCACGACGGAGTCGGTCCCCCCAGGACCGGCGACGGGACGAAGCGAGTCGGTGCCACGGCACCGCCGAGCGATGTCGAGCGAGCCGGTGGCCGCAAGGCCCCGGTGCGCAGCGGGGTGCTCGAGTCGCCACTGGTTGTGGCCCCGGGGAGTACGGGAGGCTTTGCCGACCGGCTACCCGGGGCCGAACCGCGTCCGGCCACCCGCAAGTGGAGGCCGGCGCCGGGGCCTCCTTATGATCTCGGCATGCCAGAAGCCGTGATCGTCGCCACCGCCCGCAGCCCGATCGGGCGCGCCTTCAAGGGCTCGCTGAAGGACATACGACCCGACGACCTCGCCACCCAGATCGTGAACGCGCTCCTCGCCAAGGTGCCCCAGCTCGATCCCGCCGAGGTCGAGGACCTGCTCATGGGCAACGGCCAGCCGGCCGGCGAGGCCGGTTACAACATCGGCCGGGTGGTGGCCGTGCTGGCGGGGCTCGACAACGTCCCGGGCGTCACCGTCAACCGCTACTGCTCGTCGTCGCTGCAGACGATCCGAATGGCGGCACACGCCATCAAGGCCGGCGAGGGGGACGTCTTCATCGCGGCCGGCGTCGAGACGACGAGCCGCTTCTTCGCCGGCAACTCCGACGGTGTGCCGAACACCCACAACGCCCTGTTCGCCGAGGCCGAGGCCCGCTCGGCCAAGCGAGCCGAGGGCGGGGCGCCGGACTGGGAGCCCGCCGATGGCCTTCCCGACATCTACATCGCCATGGGCCAGACGGCCGAGAACGTCGCCGAGTACGAGAACGTCTCGCGCGAGGAGATGGACGAGTACGCCGCCCGCTCCCAGCAGCTCGCGGTCGAGCACGTCGAGAACGGCTTCTTCGAGCGGGAGATCACGCCTGTCACCTTGTACGACGGCAGCCTCGTGGCCAAGGACGACGGACCGAGGCCCGGCACCACCGTCGAGGGCCTCGCCAAGCTGCAGCCCGCCTTCCGCCCCGACGGCCGGGTCACGGCCGGCAACGCCTGCCCCCTCAACGACGGGGCCGCCGCCGTGCTCGTGATGAGCGAGACGCGGGCCGCCGCACTCGGGATCGAGCCGCTCGCCCGGGTGGTCTCCTCCGGCGTCACCGGCCTCCACCCCGAGATCATGGGGCTCGGCCCGATCGAGGCGAGCCGTCAGGCGCTCGCGCGGGCGAAGCTCACGATCGACGACATGGACCTCGTCGAGATCAACGAGGCCTTCGCCGCCCAGGTCATCCCCTCTGCCCGCCACCTCCACATCCCCCTCGAGAAGCTGAACGCCCACGGGGGCGCCATCGCGCTCGGCCACCCCTTCGGAATGACGGGGGCGCGGATCATGACGACCCTGCTGAACGGCCTCGAGCACGAGGGAGGCCGTTACGGCCTCGAGACCATGTGCGTCGGCGGCGGCCAGGGCATGGCCATGGTCGTGGAGCGCCTCTGAAGCTCCTGCTCACGGCGCCGCCACCCGCCCCGCGGACCGGCGACTGCCCGGCGTCGGCGATACTGGAGGTGACGTGAAGCCAATTCCGGTCGTCTTCCACATCGGCCCCCTCCAGATCCACACCTACGGGATCGGGCTGGCCATCACCTTCTGGTTCGCCTACCGGTACTTCGCGCGCCGTCTGCGGGCGCACGGCTACCGGGACGACTGGCTCGGGAGGGCCTTCG
>JAKACF010000216.1 GCA_021821585.1 Actinomycetes bacterium | reverse complement strand
CGTCAACATCCCGGTCGTCCAGTTCCTCCCCGGGCCGACCTCGGCCGCGACGAGCTCGGTGAGCGTCGACTTCGGCCAGTCCGCCACGGTGCTCGCCAACGGGACCGCACAGGCGACCGTCCAGGTCACCCTGCTCGACGCCGAGGGGAACCCCGAGGTCGGCAAGGTGGTGACCCTCGCCGGCACCCCCGGGACCAACTCGGTGATCACCCCGGCCATCACCTCCAGCCAACAGCAGGCGCTCACGACCGAGGGCTGCTCCACGCCCGCAGCCGGCACGACGGACTGCAACGGGAACGCCTACTTCACCGTCTCGGACGCCAACGTCGAGACGGTCACCTACACCGCCACGGACACGACCGACGGGCTCACGCTGACCGGCGCCAACCAGCAGCCGGTCGTCTCCTTCGTCACCGGTGCGGTCTCGGCGACCAACTCGACCGTCTCGGCCTCGCCGTCGACCGTCGTCGGTGACGGCCAGGGCGTCTCGGCGGTGACGGTCCACGTCGAGGACGGCGGTCAGCACCCGCTCGCCGGCGAGCCGGTGACGCTCGACACCTCGCGCTGGTCCACGGTGACCGTCATCCCGCTGTCGACGACGACGCAGGCCAACGGCGACATCACCTTCGACGTCCGCTCGTCCTCGCCCATCGGCACGATCGACATCCCCGTCAGCGTCGACGGCACGACGCTCGTCGCCAGCGCCCAGGTCACCTTCACGAACGCGCCCGATCTGTCGAACACGACGGTGTCGGCGGCTCCCGCCAACCCCGAGGCGACGGGCTCGGGCGACGAGACGGTGAGCGTCACGGTGAAGGACTCGTCGGGGAACCCGATCCCCGGCCTTACGCTCGGGCTGGCCGCCCAGGGCAGCTCGCTTCCGCCCTCGCCGAGCAACCCGACGACCGACGCGAGCGGCTCGGCCAGCTTCACGGTCGGCTCCACGACGCCCGGCACGGTGACCTACTCGGTCGTCGACCTGTCGGACAACGACCGGACGCTCGGGACCGTCACGGTCGACTACGTCCCGGTCCCCGACGAGGCGCACGAGTCGACCGTCACGGCCTCGCCGCACGCCGTCTACACCTACGTGGCAGGCGGCTCCTCACAGACCTCGACGGTGACGGTCACCTTGAAGGACGCCAGCGGCAACCCGATCGGGAACGACACCGTCTCGCTCGCCGCCTCGTCCCCGAGCGCCGTGGTGACCCCGGTCGCCGGAGGCGTGAGCGACACGAGCGGCGTGGCCACCTTCGCCGTCACCGACCCGAACCCCGAGACGGTGACCTTCACCGCGACCGACCAGACCACCGGTGTCCAGATCGTGCAGCAGGCGTCGGTCTCCTTCGTCCTGCGCCCGAACGAGAACACGACCTCGACCATCAGCGCCTCGCCGACCACGGTGGAGGCGGACGGTACCTCGAGCTCGACCGTCACCGTGGCCCTCCAGAACAACGGGTCGCCGGTGGCCGGCGACACGGTCAGCCTGTCGCAGGGGTCGGCCCACTCGGTGATCACGACCGCCGATCCCGTCTCCAACGCGGCGGGCGTGGTGAAGTTCAGCGTCACCGATCTCACGCCGGAGACCGTCGCCTACCAGGCGACCGACCTCACGACGGCGACCGAGCTCACCCACGACACCACCGTCACCTTCACGGCGCCCCCGGGCGGCTCGCTCCAGCCGAGCGTGTCCTCGATCTCGCCGACGAGCGGGCCGGGCACCGGCGGCACGCAGGTCACGATCCTCGGCTCCAACTTCGCCGGGGCGACGGGGGTGGACTTCGGGAGCCAGCCTGCCCCGACGTTCACCATCTCCACGAGCGGAACCGAGATCGTGGCCACCTCGCCCATCCCGGTGGCGGCCGGGGCCGTCGACGTCACGGTGACCGGCCCGGGCGGGACGTCGCCCACCGTGAGCGCCGACATCTTCACCTACACCTCGGCGCCGGCGCTGGCGGTCGCCTCCGTGAGCCCGACGTCGGGGCCGGTGAACGGCGGGACGACCGTGACCATCACCGGCACGGACCTCGGCGCTGTCTCGGCGGTGAGCTTCGGCACGAAGAGCGCCAGCTTCGCCGTCAACGCCAACGGGACGAGCCTCACGGCGGTGGCGCCGGCGTCCTCCGGCGCCCAGTGGGTGAACGTCCTCGTCTCGGGCGCGAGCGGCAGCTCGACGAAGAACGCCATGGACGTCTTCACCTACGTGGGCAACCACACCGTCCCCCCTGCCATCTCGTCGGTCGGGCCCTCCGCGGGTCCGGTCCGGGGCGGGACGCTCGTGACGGTGACGGGCTCCAACCTCTTCGGCACCACGCATGTCGACTTCGGCTCGCTCGCCGGCTCCCACGTCACCGTCAACGCCTCGGGAACGGCGCTCACGGTCCTCTCGCCGCCGCGGGCGACGACCGGCGTGGTGCGGGTGAGCGTGGTCACCGCTGCCGGCGAGAGCGCGGCGGTCAGCGCCGACCGCTTCACCTACGTGGCGAACCCCCTCGCCTATCACCGGCTGGCGCGCAGCGAGCGCGTCCTCGACACGGCGCTGAGCGGCCTGTTGCGGCCGCGCAGCACCCGGGTGCTCGCGATCGCCGGCCGCCACACAGTGCCGAGGGACGCCGTCGCCGTGGAGCTGAAGGTGACCATCACCGCCGGCCGCTACGCCTCGGCCGTCACGCTCTATCCGACCGGGCACGCCCGCCCGTCGGCGGCAACGCTGTACGTGAGGGCGCACCGGACGCTCACCAAGACGGTCCGCGTCGCCCTCGGCAGGTTCGGTCGGGTCTCCCTCTATGACAAGAGGGGCTGGACCAAGGCGACGGCCTACATCGTCGGCTACTACGTCGTCGCGCCGGCCACGACCGCCCTTCAGACGGCTTCGGTCGTACCGCTGGTCCGTGGGATCTCCGACCGGCTGCTCGCGCCGGTCGCGAGCCTCCCGACGGTTCCTCCGGGAACCATGACCGCTCAATTCCTCGTCAAAGGAGCAGGACGTCCATGACTCGTTCCAGCGCAGGCGAGCGCGGCGGGCCCGGCGAGGGGCCGGTGCACAGCCATCAGCGGCGGCACCGGGGAGGTCGCCACGCCGCCCTCGTGGTCGGAGTCTGCATGGCGGTCGGGCTCGGCGTGGTCGTCGGGCGCCTCGGGGCTCCGAGCCCGACGACCGCCATCCCTCCTGTCGACGCTGCCAGCCTGAGCGCGACCGATCTCTCCACCACGACCACCTCGGCTCCGACGTCGTCGTCGACCACCACGACGACGGTCGTCACGAACCCGACCGTCCAGGCGCCGGCCGGTTACGCCAGCCAGCTCGACAGCCTCTACGGCGAGATCTACACGGCGGCCACGGCCGTCCCCGCCGGCGGCCAGACGGAGCAGGTCATGACTCCCCAGGCGTTCCAGCAGCAGGTCGGCAGCCTGTCGCAGTCGGACCTGTCGATGATCTACACCGCCACGTCGAGCGTCCCCAACTTCAACTCCCTCTCGAGCACCTTCCAGCAGGCGGACAACGTCGCCGTGAAGGCTGCCGCCATGCTGAAGCTGAACGGGTCGGCGAGCTCGTCGGGCTCGAGCCCGGCGGGCCGGATCCACGGCAGCTCGCTTCACTTCGTCGGCATGGGAGCACGGCTCGTCTCGCCCATCGCCGAGACGAACTTCCAGCCCTCCCAGCCCGTCGTCCTCTACCCGGCGGCGTCCTGCCCGAACGGTTCGCCCGGCATGAACTACGGCGAGACGGCCATCTTCGCCCTGCAGGTCGCTGTCGACGTCATCGCCGAGGCCGTGGCGGTCATCCCCGACGGGTTGAGCACCGCCTTCGGCAACGTCACCATCCCGAACGTCGCCCGCATCATCGTGGCGGCGATCCAGCTCGGGGTCGCCATCACCCACGACACCTTCGCCTACCTCCAGGCCGTGAGCAACGACTGTGCCTCGAACTACCTGGCCAGCCTCGCCGGCAATACCGACAACACCGCCTACCAGACCTTCCAGCAGCTGACCCAGGTCGCCGGCACGGCGAACGAGATCGACACGAACCTCGCCAACCTGACCAACCAGGACACCTCCCAGTTCCGCCAGCAGCTGACGCTCTCGATCGAGCAGGCCCTCGCCGAGCCGTCCTCGACGCCGCCGATGGCCCAGATGGAGCTGCCGGCGAGCTCGGGCGGCTACCTCGACTCCTCGCCCGTCGGCGTCAACGCGGTCGTCACCCAGACGATCCAGGCGATGCTGGCAGCCGGGCAGCCGGTGAACCCGCAGGCGTCCCGCGACGAGACCCTCGCCGAGGACGCACTCGGCTCGGGGCAGTACAAGCTGGCCTTCGACTACTTCCGTCTCGCCTACCAGGCCGCCGCCGGCTGACCGCCGTCCCCGCCGCGGCGGCGGGAACGGCGGTGTCGGGAACGTGACGATGAGGTGGCAGAACCTGGCCACCCCTTGCATTCCTCTTCCCGAGGCGCTCTGATGGCGTGTCAGGCGAGAGCCTCATCGCAACCGTGGCGCCCGCGCGCGGGCGCGTCGGGAGAGGAGCAGCATGAAGAGCAACGTCATCCGGCTCGAGACCGGAGCCCACGTGGAGGACGAGGCGATGCGGGCAGCCGAGCAGGCCCGCGACGAGGCGCTGAGAGCCGCCGACGAGGTCGCCGCCGCCGAGCTCGAGCGTGCCCGGCTCGTCCACAAGGCGACCGTCGCCCGGGCGGACGTGATCCGGTCGGCGACCGTGGCCCGGGCGGAGGCGCTGAAGCGCCTCACCGAGCAGCATGACCAGCAGCTGAGGCAAGCCGAGTCGGCCCGGGCGAAGGCGTCCCGCGCCGCCGAGGAGCGTTACGAGAGCTCGCTCCAGCGAGCCGAGGACGTGGCGGCGAGGGCCGTCGAGCAGGCCTACAAGGACGAGCTCGAGGCTGCGCAGCGTGCACACGAGGAGGCGCTGAAGGCGGCCGAGGTGGCGGCCGAGAGCGCTGCCCAGCGGGCGCGGGCGATCAAGCAGGCCGGTGCGCTGCGGGCAGAGTCGATCTACCGGGCCGGCGTCGAGCGGGCGACGAGCCTGCGGGAGGCGGTCAGCGCCTACGAGGCTGCCGTCACGGCGGCCTCGCACGGCCGGGCGCAGCAGCTCCAGGCCGCACTGCGCGAGCACGACGAGGCGATGACGCGGGCGACGGAGACCTTCGAGGCCGCCTACCACGAAGCCGACCAGCTGCACTCCGCCCCGGCGGCGCCCGCCGCCGCCGGCGAGGAGGACCAGAACAAG
>JAKACF010000215.1 GCA_021821585.1 Actinomycetes bacterium | reverse complement strand
CCGGCCCGGCCGAGCCGCTGGGGAACAGCTCAGCCGGGCCGGCTCGCCGCCGCCCTCAGCTCCCGCCGGGCGAGTTGGCGGGGCTTCGGACAGGTGGCGAGAACGTTGCCGGTCCGCCTCCGGCAGTCGGGGCAGATCGCCTCGCCCCGAGGGGTGCGCCACCGCACGCCACCGCAGGCGGTGCAGCGATCGAGGCTGCGGCTGCACGACCACCCCCCGTAGCGGCGGCTCGCGAGCGGGCAGCCGCGACCGGAGCAGACGGCGAAGGCATCGTCTGGCACGATTGCGGCAACCGGGCAGAGCTCGACGCAACGGGTGCAGTCGTCACAGGCGAGCGGGTCGATCCAGTAGGTGACGAGGTACGAGTCGCTCTGGCGCAGCGCGCCGGTCGGACAGGCGAACTCACAAGCCCCACAGCCGATGCAGTCCGGGGTGACGGCGAAGGCCACGCCGGCTCGCGCCTCAGGCCCCGGCCGTCGCCGGCTCGCCCGTCGGGGCGGCGGCGGCGTCGAGGAACTGCTGGATCGTCTCGGCGTAGCGGAAGACCCGGTCACGCCGGACCGGGTCGTCCCCCTTCACCTCGAGCGGCACGCCGGCGAGGCTGAGCGCGTTGAAGGTGTGCTGCAGGTCGGCACCCCCGTGGGTGGCGATGTTGTCGAACATCTCGGCGAAGGTGGCGAGCTCCCCCTCGACGACGGCATCGGCGTCGAAGGCCGAGAGGTCCTCGAGCTCTCCGGACGAGGACAGCTCGTAGCCGTCGAACACGACTCCGAAGCTCCGTGTGGCCCTCTCGGGCTCGCGCATGGCGAAAGCGAGGCGCAACTCGGCGAAGCCCAGGCGCTCGAAGTCGAGCACGCGGCTCGCCCGCGCCGCCAGGGCGTCGAAGAACGCGCCGCTCGGGAAGGTGGCGGCCGCCTCGTCATGCGACATGGCTCGCCTCCGCCGTCGCCCGCCCGGCCGGGCCGACCCCGGCGATGCCCTCGAGGAGGGGCCCGGGGAGCCGGATCCGGGCCCGGCGGTCGAGTCCCGCCCTCGCACAGCGCTCGAGGTACTCCTCGATGACCCGCGTGCGCAGGATGTCGGCGGCCCCGAGGGCAAGCTCCTCGGCCTGGCGCACTCCCCCGGCCGCCAGGATGGTCGTCGGCTCGACGACCTCGGGCGTGGTGAAGAGCACGGAGATGAGCTCCTCTCCCCGGTCCAGGTAGGCATGGAAGTCCTCGGCGAGGGAGGGATCCCGCTGCAGGCGGTAGCGCAGGTGCATGGTCCCGTAGGCCACATGGCGGGCCTCGTCCTGCATGCAGAGGCGAAAGATCCGCTTCTCGACCGGCGAGGGGGCGAGGAACTCTCCGGCCCGGAAGAGCGACAGCACGATCCCCTCGCCGAGCAGGTGCATGAGCGCCGAGCCCTCGTCGTAGGTCTCGGCGTCGAGGATCAGCTTCAGGAACTGCTCGACGACCGCCTTGGCCCGGCCGAGGCCGCCCCCGCCGGCGAGCGCCCGCTTGCGGAAGACCTCGGTGTGGCGGGCCTCGTCCATCACCTGGGTGCAGAGGAACATCTTCGCCTCGACGAAGTCGTGGTTGATCCGCCACAGCCACTTCGCCGGGAAGTCCGCTGCCACCATCTCGACCTCCGAGAGCACGGTGGCGAGCTGGCACATGGCGTGCTCGAGATCGGGCGGCAGCTCGGCGAGCTCGGACCAGGGGACGTCACGAGTGGCGCTCCACTGCCGGCTGACAGCCTCCTCGTACAGCTCCATGACGTTGTCGGACCAGACCTGGGCCTTGTCGTTGATCGTGTAGCCCATGTCGGGCACGTCCTCGTCGACCGCCGAGCCCCTCGGTGCCATGGTGCGGCGGGGGGGCCGCTCGGGCACCTCGCCGTAGGAGCCGACGGCGATGTCGCGCAGGGTGAGCCCCACGCGGCTCGGCGTCGCCCGGACGCCCCACTCCGTTCCCGGCTCCTTCAGCCAGCCGAGGTCGAACTGCCCCTTGGCGGCACGTTCCAGATAGGACAGGTCGGCGCTCAGCTCGCCCACGGCGATCCTCCTCTGGTCGGGCACCGCCTGGAACCCCACCACCTGTAGTGCGGTGCTGTACGTAATATAGACCGCTATTCGAACGAGTCAAGGGCCGCATCCCGGCCGGGGGCCGGGCGGCCCGCCACAGGCTCAGCTGCCGGCGGGCGGATCCTGTCGAGGGGCCGGGCCGACGCCCCGGAGGGGCTCAGGCTCGGGTCGCGACCGAACGGGTGGGCGCAGGTGCCCCGGTGCCGTTCTCGAGCGACTGGGCGAGGCGGCGGAGGAACGAGCGCAGCGTGGCCCGGGCACGCCGCTCGAGATCGTCCGTGCGGCCGCCCGCCTCCTCGTGCCAGGCGCCCGAGACGCTCACCTCGCAGCGCTCGGGGTCGAGCGCGCTGACGCTGAGCTGTCCTTCGAAAAAGCTCGGGGGCGTCGCATCGGCGAGGCGCCAGGCGAGCAGGTACCCCTCGCCCTCTGCTGTCGCGCCGTCGGAGAGCTCGCCTGCGACGGGCAGGATCGAGACGTCGACGCCCTGGCGTCGGCGTCGTGAGGCGGGCGGGGAGTCGGGCGAGGTCGCCTGGGCGAGGAGTGCCGGCAGTCCGCGTCCGGACCGCGCGAGGCCGACACGGACATCGGGAGCCGACGCCTCCACCTGGACCAGGTCCTGCAGATGGACGACGAAGGGGTGAGCGCGGTGCGAGTCGGCCGGCACGGCGTAGGTGCCCGCCGCGATGGCCTCGTCCCGAGCGGCCACCGCCGCCAGGCTCGTCTCGGCGAGCAGCTCCCTCAGCACCGTCGTCGCTGCCGACCAGGTCTCGTGGAGGGGGCAGACCTCCTCCCAGCGGCACGGGCCCTCCCCGAGGGCGCAGCGCTCGGCCCGAAGCGGGCCCTCGGCTGCCTCCACGACCTCGAGGACCGTGATGTCGCGCGGGTGTCGGCGCAGGCGGTACCCGCCGTCGCGCCCCGCCTTCGAGACGGCGAGGTCGGAGCGCACGAGGTCGGCCAGTATCTGAGAGGCGAAGGTCCGGGGCACCTCGGTGTCCTCCACCACCTCTCTGATCTTGCGGGAGCCTCCTTGGTCGTAGGCACGCGCAAGAGAGATCGCCGCCCGCATCACGTAGTCCCCCCGCTTGGACAACGTCATGTCCATAAGTCCAGGTCCTGTCTCTCGTTTCACGACAGGCTAGCGCCGGCGGGCAGGCTGCCCGGGCCTTGCGGGCGGCGCTCAGCCCACGAGCGCCGCCTCCGCCGGGTCCTCTCCCTCGGCCCGGGCACCGAGCGCAGCCGCGAAGGGCGCCGTGCCGGCGTTCTCGGCCTGACCGCGCCGCCGCGGGCCGAAGGCCGCCTCGGCCAGCACCCCGGCGCCACGGGACTCGAACGCCTGCCGCATCTCCGACAGGGCTCCGCGAGGATTGACCCCGTAGGTGCAGAAGACGCCGACCTGCTTGCCGGCGAGACGGGGCAGCTGCGAGAGCCAGGCGCGCATGGCGGCCGCCGGGTGCACCCCGGCCACGACGAAGCCTTCCACCCAGCTCCCAGCCACGATGACGTCGGCGTTGGCAAGCTCGAGCGGGCCCACCCGCCCGATCGGAAGGGTGCGAACCCGGTGCCCGGCGTCCGAGAACTCGGCGGCGAGCGCCTCGGCGGCCTTCTCGGTCCGCCCGCCCCGGCTCTCGTAGCAGACGAGCACAACCTGTGAGCGAGACGGCCGCGAGCGGCCGGGCCTCGCCGGGCGGGCCCGCAGGATGGCGGCGGCGGCACGGCGGCCCTGGGCCATCGCCTCGACGACCGTCGACGGCCCGACGAGGGCGTCGCCGACCACCCAGGTCCGATCCTGCACCGCCAGGGCGGCGAGGGTGACACCGCGCTCGCGCCCGAGCGCCAGGCGGCCGACGGGGTAGGAGAAGGCGGCCGGCGAGGCGGGGCCGGCGAGGATGCCGCTGGCGGTGAACCGGCGGTCCGGCAGGCCGGTCGCAGCCCGCGGGAGCGGGGTGCCCGGTGCGACGGGGGCGAAGGCCTGGTCGGCCCGGTAGCCCATCGCCATGACGACGAGGTCGACGGGGATCGTCTCGGTCTCGGCCTCGAGCACGCTCGGGGGCCGGTCGGCCCGACGCTGCACGGTCGCTGCCAGCTCGGCCCGCTCGACACGGCGCTCGCCCTCAAGGCGCCGGAGGGTGGTGCAAAAGCGGATCTCCACCCCCTCGTGGCGGGCCTCCTCGAGCTCGTCGGGGCGGGCGAGGGCAAAGCGCTCGTCCATCCAGTCGATGCACAGCGGGGACATCGACAGGCGCCTCGCGCTGCGGGCGACGTCCATGGCGGTGTTGCCGGCCCCGAGCACGAGCACCCGCGGCATCACCCGGCCGGAGAGGCCGAGCTCGCCGACAAGGGCACGCGGGTCGCCGCCGGGGGCGAGGGCCTCGTTCGCCGCCTTGAGGAAGCTCGTCGCATCGACGACGCCGGCGAGGTCGAGTCCCTCTGCCCGCGGGCGCATCGAGACGCCGGCGCCGTTGGCGAGGACGACGGCGTCGTGGTCCCGGGCGAGCTCGGAGAGCTCCTCTGGGCGCACCTCGTGCCCGGTGCGGACCTCGACGCCGGCGGCCTCGAGGTCCCTCCAGGGCCGGGAGGCGACCTCGGCCGGGAGGGTGAAGTCGGGGATCCCCCACCTGATGAGGCCGCCGGGGACCGGGTCCTTCTCATAGACGGTGACCCTGGCTCCAGCCCGCAGGAGGTCGAAGGCGGCCCCGACAGCAGCCGGGCCCGATCCGACGATCGCCACCGAGAGGTCGATCGGCTCACCGGGACGGGGAACCGGGACGGGCTCGTGGTCGGCCACGAAGCGCTCGAGGCGCCCGATGGCCACCGGGGCGGCACCCGCCAGGGACCAGGTGCAGGCACCTTCGCACTGGGCTGCCTGGTTGCACACCCGCGAGCAGATGTCCGGCATCACCGTCGTGCGAGAGAGGATGTCGTGGGCGCCCTCGAGGTCCTGCCGCTTCAGTGCGGCGATGAAGCCCGGGATGTCGTTGTGGGTCGGACAGCCCCTCACACAGGTCGGGTCCGGGCAGGAGAGGCAGCGGTCGGCCTCTGCCAGGGCCTCGGCCCAGCCGGAGAAGCCTCCCCGCACCTCCGACACGCCGACCGGCTCGGGCATCGACACGGGCGGGACGTCGTGGCGCTCGGCCACCGCCACGGGGCCCGAGACGACGATCGCAGAGAACGGGCAGGTCCTCACGCACTGGCGGCAGCCG
>JAKACF010000214.1 GCA_021821585.1 Actinomycetes bacterium | reverse complement strand
GGGACCTTCCAGGGCTCCGAGCCGTTGGCGAGGTAGCCGTCGGAGAGCAGGAAGACAGGGGTCCGGTACTTGAGGGCGATCCGGACCGCTTCGATGGCCGCATCGAAGCAGTGGGAGGGCGTCTTGGCGGCCACGATCGGGACCGGGGCCTCGCCGTGGCGCCCGAACATGGCGTGCAGCAGGTCCGCTTGCTCCGTCTTCGTAGGGAGGCCGGTCGAGGGACCCCCCCGCTGGATGTCGACGATGAGGAGCGGCAGCTCGAGGCTGACGGCGAGGCCGATCGTCTCGGCCTTCAGGTCGACGCCGGGGCCGCTCGTCGTCGTCACGCCGAGGGCGCCGCCAAAGGCGGCCCCGAGAGCGGCTCCGACGCCGGCGATCTCGTCCTCGGCCTGCAGGGTCCGCACCCCGAAGTTCTTGTGCTTGGAGAGCTCGTGCAGGATGTCGGAGGCGGGCGTGATCGGGTAGGAGCCGAGGAACAGCGGCACCTTCCCGAGCTCGGCGGCAGCCAGGAGACCCCAGGCGAGGGCGGTGTTGCCGGTGATGTTGGTGTAGGTGCCGGGGTCGTGCTCGGCGGCGGGGACCTCGTAGACCGACTCGAAGAGCTCGGCGGTCTCGCCGAAGTGGTAGCCGGCCCGGAAGGCGAGCGTGTTGGCTTCCACCACGATCGGGTTCTTGCCGTACCGCTTGGCGATCCAGCTCTCGGTGACCGCCGTCGGCCGCTGGTAGAGCCAGGCGACGAGGCCGAGGGCGAAGAAGTTCTTGCTGCGCTCGGCGTCCCGCGGCTTGGCGCCGCTCGGCTTGCAGGCTTCGAGGGTGAGCGAGGTCATCGGCACCTCGTAGACGCGGAAGCCCTTCAGGCTTTCGTCGGTCAGCGGGTTCGAGCTGTAGCCCGCCTTCTCGAGCGCCCGCTCGTCGAAGGCGTCGGAGTTGACGACGACGATGCCGCCGACGGGCAGGTCGCCCACGTTCGCCCTGAGCGCCGCCGGGTTCATGGCGACGAGCACGTTCGGGGCGTCCCCCGGGGTGAGGATGTCGTGATCGGAGATGTGCACCTGGAAGGCGGAGACGCCGGCGAGGGTGCCGGCGGGTGCCCGGATCTCCGCCGGGAAGTTCGGGAGCGTCGAGAGGTCGTTGCCGAAGATGGCGCTCTCGGTCGTGAACTGGTCCCCCGTCACCTGGATCCCGTCGCCGGAGTCGCCGGCGAAGCGGATCACCACTCGATCGACGAGCTGCACCCTTCGGTCAGCGTGATGTTCGGATTCGGTCGTGCTCGTCACCTCGTCACCATCCCCGTCCTCGGCGTGAAGTCCACTCTACCGTCGTGAGACGAAGACGGCCGTGATGTCTCACCGCCCTGTTGAGGCGACCTGCGGGGGGTCAGGCGACCGTGATGGTGGGGTCGAGGAAGACGTCCTGGACGGCGTTGATGAGGGCGACGCCCTCGTCCATCGGTCGCTGGAACGACTTGCGCCCGACGATGAGGCCCATCCCCCCCGCCCGCTTGTTGATGACGGCGGTGCGGACCGCCTGGGCGAGGTCCGAGGCGCCCTTTGACTCGCCCCCGGAGTTGATGAGGCCGACCCGGCCGGCGTAGGTGTTCACGACCTGCCAGCGGGTGAGGTCGATCGGATGATCGGTGGTGAGCTCGTCGTAGACGAGCGGGTCCGTCCGGCCGAACTTGAGCGCCGTGTAGCCACCGTTGTTCTCCGGCTGCTTCTGCTTCACGATGTCGGCCTCGATGGTGACCCCGATGTGGTTCGCCTGGCCGGTCAGGTCCGCCGAGAGGTGGTAGTCGGCCTCGGGAGTCTTGAACTCCGGGTTGCGGAGGTAGCACCACAAGACGGTGTAGAGGCCCAGGCGGTGTGCCTCGGCGAACATCGCACTCACTTCGCGGATCTGCCGCGTCGCCTCGGGGGAGCCGAAGTAGATGGTGGCGCCGACGCCGACGGCACCGAGGTCGGCCGCCTGCCGGACGCTCCCGAAGGGCACCTGGTCCGACTGGGTCGGATAGGTGAGGAGCTCGTTGTGGTTGAGCTTCACGATGAAGGGGATCTTGTGGGCGTACTTCCTCGCCACGATGCCGAGGCCGCCGAGGGTCGTCGCGAGGGCTGAGCACTGCGCCTCGAGCGCCAGCTCCACGAGCCGCTCGGGGTCGAAGTACTCCGGGTTCTTCGAGAAGCTCGCCGCGGCCGAGTGCTCGATCCCCTGGTCGACCGGGAGGATCGAGAGATAGCCGGTGCCGCCGAGGCGCCCGTGACCGAAGGTGGCCTGGAGGTTGCGCAGCACCGAGATGGGACGGTCGCTCGCGACGAGGACCCGGTCGACGAAGTCGGGCCCGGGAAGGATCAGTCTCTCGCGCGGGAAGGCGGTCGCCTGGTGCTTGAGCAGGGAGTCGGCTTCGTCGCCGAGGAGCTCGCGGACGTCAGTCGCCACCTTTCCTCCTTTGAGTCGAAACAGTTCTTCCAGCCTAACGGCCGGCCGCGTCGGGTCCCCGTTGCGCCGCCACGGCGACAGCCGCGTCGGCCGCCAGCCAGAACAGCTGCTCGCGGACGTCGTGCGCTCCGACCCAGCCACGGTGGTCCCACTCCTCGCCCGCGAGCGAGTCCCCCGCGTACAAGAGCTGCCCGACGTGTGCCCCCCGGAAGCGGCCGACGGCGAGCAGGGCGGCGGCCTCCATCTCGACCACGAGACAGCCCTCCTGTCTCCGGTGCGCCACCTTGCGGCGCGTCTCCCTGTAGGGCGCGTCGGTGCTCCAGGTCTTGCCGGTCTCGTAGGGGACACCCGCCTCACCGAGCACCCGTTCGAGCACCGAGACGATCCCGGGGTCCGCCGCCACGGTGCGGGAGGCCGGGAGGTAGTGGTAGGAGGTGCCCTCGTCGCGCACGGCCTCGTCGACGACCACCACGTGCCCGAGGGCGAGGGAGTGGTCGAGGGCGCCGCAGCCGCCGCAGACGACGATCGTCGTGCAGCCGTAGTCGATGATCTCCTCGAGGAAGGTCGCCGCCAGCGGGGCGCCCAGTCCTGCCTGGTAAAAGGCCAGCCGCTGACCGCGGTGCTCGATCTCGTAGACGGCGTGGCGGCCGTGCTCCGCCACGAGGTGGGTCAGCACCTTCGCCTCGTGCTCCCGGGCGATCCGGGCGACGGCGTCTCCGAAGAAGCAGGCCACGCCGACACGCGGGATGCTGAGCTCGGCAGGAGAGGCGGCCCCGAAGTGGGCCGACGGCTCGATCATGGCGCTCGGGTCGGGGTCGTACTCGAGAAGGGGGACGTCGGCTCCCTCGCCCTCGGCGGCCGTCATGCTCAGACGTTGAACCGGATCTCGAGGACGTCGCCGTCCTGGACGACGTACTCCTTGCCCTCGAGGCGAACCTTGCCCTTCGCACGGGCGGCGGCGAAGGAGCCGGCGTCGAGCAGCTCGTCCCAGGCGATGACGTCGGCCTTGATGAAGCCCCGCTGCAGGTCGGAGTGGATGACGCCTGCGCACTCGGGGGCCTTCGCACCCTTGCGGAACATCCAGGCCCGCGACTCCTTCTCCCCCGTCGTGAGGAAGGTCTGGCGCCCGAGGATCCGCCAGGCGGCGGCCGCCACCCGAAGCAGGGCGCCCTCTCCGAGACCGAGGCCCTCCAGCAGCTCCTTGCGCTCCCCCGGTTCGAGCCGAGCCGCCTCGGCCTCGAGCTGGACGCAGACGGCGAGCACCTCGGCCGCCTCCCCGAGATGCTCCGCCACCGGGCGCTCCAGCTCCTCGGTGTCGCCGAGCTGGTCCTCGCCCACGTTGACGACCGCGACGAGCGGCTTGTTGGTGAGCAGGAAGAGTGGCCTGAGCGCCTCGCGGCTCTCGGCCGGGAGCCCGGACCGGTACAGCGGCGTCCCGCCGTGGAGGAGTTCGAGTGCGGCGGGTGCCGCGGCCATTGCCGCGCCGAGCGCGGGATCCTCTCCCGGCCGACGTTTGCGGGCGAGCTGGTTCTCGAGTGAGCTCGCGTCGGCGAGCACGAGCTCGAGCTCGAGCGTCTCGAGCGCGCCCACAGGGTCCGTCTCGCCGGGCACGGTCTCGTCGGCGAACGAGCGCAGCACGAGCGCCAGCGCGTCCACCTCCCGAATGCCGGCGAGGAAGCGGGCGCCGAGACCCTCGCCGTGCTCGCTCGACTTCTGCACCCCGGCGATGTCGACCACCTCGAAGGCGGCGGGCACGACCTTCTTCGACTTGCTCATCTCGGCCAGCGCGTCGAGCCGAGGGTCGGGCACGTGCGCCACTCCGATCTCGGTCTCGGTCGTCGAGAAGGGATGCGCCGCGACGAGCGCGTCGCCCCCGGTGAGCGCGTTGAAGAGCGCCGACTTGCCGCTGTTCGGCAGACCGACGAGACCGAGGCGGTCCATCAGCGGATCGCCCTCAGCCTCTCGGGGGCGTCGAGGAGGTCCGGCGCCTGGGTGGCGACCCGGGAGAAGAGCTCTCGGGCCCGCGGCAGGTCGCCGGCGAGCTCGTAGAGGTGGGCGAGCGCGTACCACTCGCGAAGTAGCGGGACATCGGCGTGCTTGCGCCGCTGGCGTGCCGCCGGCTGGAGCAACGCGATCGCATTCTCGAGGTCGCCCAAGTCGGCAAGGGCACCAGCCATGACGAGCCGTCCCTCGACAAGCACCTCCTTGTCGACGCCCTCGCGCCGCAGGCTCTCCCAGAGGTCCTTCACCTTCTCGAGGTGGCCCATCGCCCGCTCGCAGTCGGCGATGACCGGATACTGGTCGAAGCTCCCGGTCATCTCGTGGACGGCGCGAAGCTCCTTGGCGGCATGCCGCCATCGCCCGAGCCGGTAGAGGATGAGGCCATGGAGCTCCCGGGCGGCGGCCGAGTCCGGCGCGGCGTCGAGCACCGGCCTGATGCTCTGCAGCGCCTCCTTGTAGCGGTCGCGCTCGTAGTCCTGGGCAGCCTTGATCATCCTGCGCTCGAGCACGAGGGCGGTGCGGGGATCGGTGAGTGCACGCAGCTCCTCGACGACCGGCCGGGGCAACTCGAAGTTGCGCTCGCGGCGGGAACGGAAGCGACCCGAGTCCGACGAGGCGTCGTCGAGCTGAGCCCGGACGACGCGCTGTGACTTGGTGCCCCCGCTCCCGTCGTTGCCTCGGGAGGTCCGAGCGCGGCGAGGATCGTGGCCTTTCGGGCTGGGCGCCCGACGGGTGGACCTGCCGCCACCTTGGTGCGGGCTCATGGGAAGGACCATAGCGCCGGAGAACATGCCTCTCTCGGCCTGTTCGGCCAGGTTGGTGGTTGCGATAGC
>JAKACF010000213.1 GCA_021821585.1 Actinomycetes bacterium | reverse complement strand
CGGCGACAGGGAGCGCCCGGCCCGGGCGAACCGCCGGAGCACCCTCGTCCCCTCCGAGCACGAGTGGGCCGCATGCGCCAGACTCCTCGGTGACCGTCGCCGACCGGCGGCGGTGGAGGAGGAGGACATGACCGTGGCGGTGCTCTCCCGGCGACGGGTCCGCTCCGGCGCCAGGTGCCCGCGGTGGCCCTCGTCCACCGGGACGGCGGGGCGGCCCGCCCGGGACGATCGCCGGACCCTCGGGGCCGGAGGCTCCCCGTGAGGCGGCGGGAGGCAGGCGAGCCTCTCACCGAGGCGGTGCGCGCCCGCTGCGTTGCCCTCGAGGAGGTGGTCGAGCGCCAGAGCCACGGGGAGGCGGCCTGGTTCGTGAAGGGCGGACGGGCCTTCGCCATGATGGCGGACCACCACCACGACGACCGCGTGGCCGTCTGGCTGGCGGCGGGCGACGGGGTGCAGCAGGAGCTCTGCGGGCGGGATCCGGCGCGGTACTTCCGGCCGCCGTATGTCGGCACCCGGGGCTGGGTGGGCGCCTTCCTCGACGTCGAGCCCGACTGGGGCGAGATCGAGGACCTCATCGCCGAGGCGTGGTCGGTCGCCGCTCCGCCCCGGCTGCGCCGCCGGCGCTGAGGCTCAGCCCCGCCGCGGCGAGATGCCCCAGGCGGACGTGAAGGTCTCGCCGGGCTCGATCACGACGAGGCCCTCCCCGCTCTGGAGGGCGTTCGGGGGGCAGGTCATCGGCTCGACGGCAAGTCCCCGGCGCCTCGCCGCCTCGTCGGGGAGGGCGTCGCCGGTGAAGAGCATGAGGAAGCCGTAGGCCCTGTCCATCCACAGCTCGACGCCCTCGCCCGTCGCCGGGTCCTCGAGGCTCACGACGGCCCGTCCGTCAGCCTCACGGGCGAGGTCGCGGTAGCAGGTGTCGAGGACGGCGCCGCCGATCAGGCGGGGTGAGGTGAAGTCGTAGTCGGTGCCCTCCGTCGCCTCCTCCTCCCCGGTCGGGATGCCCCGGTCGTCGGTGCGCAGCCGCACGGCGGCGGGGGCGCGCAGCACGAGCCCGTCGATCGTCGGGCTCGAGGTCCGGAGATAGGGGTGGGCGCCGCAGCCGTAGGGGCTCGGGCCCTCGCCGACGTTGGTGGCGGTCGTCTCGATCCTGAGCCCGCGCTCGCCGAGGCGGTACTCGTTCACGAGGTCGAGCGCGAACGGCCATCCCGGCTGTGGACCGAGACGGTAGGAGAACCGGGCGAGGCCCTCCTCGTCGGCCTCGAGCGTCCAGCTCGAGAAGCGCACGAGGCCGTGGATGGCGTTGTGGCGCTCCGGCTCGGTCAACGCCAGCTGGTGCTCGGCGCCGGCGAAGCGGTAGCGGCCGTCCGCCAGCCGGTTCGGCCACGGGGCGAGCAGCTGGCCCCTGCCGCCGGTGCAGGCCTCGTCCCGGCCGTAGCCGTCGAGCACCGGCCTGCCGCCGGCGGTGTAGCTCCGCAGGCCGCCGCCGATCTCGACGGCCACCGCTTCGTCGTCGCCGCGGCGCAGCACCGACTGTGTGCCAGAAGGCGGGGGAGCCATCGGCCCATCGTCGCCCGGCCACAGGGCGGGGGCAAGCCGGCGCCCGGCCCGGCCGGCACCCCCTAGCCTCCTCGGCCATGCGCCTCGACGCACTCGACCGGAGGATCGTGGCGCTCGCCCTGCCGGCCCTCGGGGCACTCCTCGTCGAGCCGCTCTACAACCTGACCGACTCGGCGATCGTCGGCCACCTCGGCAAGGTGCCGCTCGGCGGGCTGGCGCTCGCCACGACCGCCCTCAACGTGCTGGCCTGGGTGGCCGCCTTCCTCGAGATGGCGACCGTCTCGGTCGTCTCCTACAAGAGGTCCTCGGGCGACGAGGCGGCCGCCGGGCGCGCCGTCGGCGCCGCCTACCTGCTCTCGGCCGTCGTCGGCGTGGCGGCGACCATGCTCGTCGAGGTCGCCGCCCCGGCGCTGGCGGCGCTCCTCGGCGGACACGTGAGCGGCGGCGTCGGAACCGATGCCGTCACCTACCTGCGGATCGCGGCGCTCGGCATGCCGGTGCTGTTCGTCTCGCTGGCCGGCAACGGGCACCTGACCGGCCTGGCCGATACCCGCCGCCCCTTCGTCGTCGCCCTTGTCTCGAACGGGGTCAACGTCGTCCTCGAGGTCGTCCTCGTCTACGGCCTGCACCTCGGCCTCGCCGGCTCGGCCTGGGGAACCGTGGCGGCCCAGGTCGTGGCCGCCGCCTGCTTCCTCGGGCTCTCGGCCCGGGCGCCGCTGCGCTGGAGGCGGCCCGGCAGGCGGGAGGTGGCCGAGCTCGCCCGCGACGGCGTCCCCCTCACCGTGCGCACCGTCGCCCTCGGCTCGGCGCTGCTCGCCACGACGGCCATCGCCGCCCGGCTCGGGACCGACACGCTCGGGGGCCACCAGATCTCGATGCAGGTCTGGGGCATGCTGGCGCTCACACTCGACGCCCTCGCCGTCCCGGCCCAGGTCTTCGTCTCCGAGGCCCTCGGCGGCGGCGACCTCGCAGCCGCGCGGGAGACCGGCCGCCGGACGATGCGCATGGGCCTCGTCCTCGGCTCGGGGCTCGGGGCCCTCACGATGGCGTTCTCGGGGCTGCTGCCGGCCGTCTTCTCGCCCGACCCCGCCGTCCAGCACCAGGCGACGCTCGCCCTCCTCGTCTGCGGGCTGCAGCAGCCCTTGGCGGCGGCGGCCTTCGTCCTCGACGGCCTCGTGCTCGGCGCCGCCCGCTACGGGGCCATGCGCCGGGCGATGCTGCTCGCCCTCCTCGCCTTCGCCCCGCTCGCCGCCGCCACGCTCCTCGACCACTCGGTCGGCATCCTCGGCATCTGGTTCGCCATGTGCTGCTGGCTGGCGGCCCGGACGGGACTGCTGTGGCAGACCTGGTCCGCCGCCGTCACCGGGCCGGAGGCGGTGCCCGCCTGAACGGCTCAGAAGGTCTCGAAGACCGGGTGGCCGTGGCGCCAGATGACGAGGAAGACCGTGCCGACGACGTCCGCCTCCGGGACGTAGCCCCAGACCCTGCTGTCGCAGGAGACCGGCCGGTTGTCGCCCATGACGAAGTAGTCGCCGGCCGGCACGGTCTGGCGGCGGATGGGGGCGCCGAGGGGGAGGCCCTTTCTCAGGTAGGGCTCGGGAAGCGCCTTGCCGTCGATCATCACGGTGTTGCCCCGCGACCAGATGGTCTCACCGGGGAGGCCGATCACCCGTTTCACGAGGTCGTTCTCGGCCGTGCCGGCGCAGTCACCGGGCCGGTAGCCGGGCGGCGTCCTGAAGACGATGATCGACCCCTCGCCGACGGTGAAGCCGATCTTCTGGACGAGGATCCGGTCCCCAGGCTGCAGCGTCGGGTACATCGAGCCGCTCGGCACGAAGAAGGTCTGGACGACGAAGAGGCGGAGCAGGATGGCGATGCCGACCGCCACGCCGAGGATCCCGACCCAGGGCAGCACCCGGCGCCGGACGCGCGCGGTCCCCCTCGGCTTCGCGTCGTCGTCCACGAGGCAAGCACAGTAACGCCCGGGGGCCGGGCGAGGGATTCAGGCGGCGTCCCGGGGCGGGGGCGTGCCCCTCGAGCGGAGCCTCTTCGGGCGGGGCGGGAGGATGAAGATGCGTTGCCGCCACAGGGCCGGCAGCGGGCCGGGCTCGCCCTCGATCTCCCAGACCCGTCGGGCCAGTGCGAGGAGCATCCGGCGGTATGCGACGAACAGGAAGACGGCGAAGGGCACCTCACCGAAGGCGGCGGTGAGGATGCTCGCCGCCTGCTCGCGCCCGCCCCAGGACAAGGTGAGGTCGAACCAGGCGTCGCAGAGCATGAGCGTCGCGGTCACCACCATGGCCGTCATGACGAGCTGCCGGTTCCGCCACCCGAGCCAGGCCATGGAGGCGAAACCGAGGAGCAGGGCGATGTCGAAGCCGACCCAGGTGGTCCGCCACAGGTGGGTCTGCTGGTGCTGAGGCAGCGTCACTGCCAGCAGAGCGACCCACGGGACGAGGAAGACGGCGGCTGCCGTGGCGACAACGAGGACGCGCCTGCGCCGGCGGCCCATCCCGGGGGGGAGGTCGGCCGAGGGCGCCGACTGGGCGAGCCAGCGGGCGAGCAGCAGGCGGTCCGCCTCGGCGAGCGAGGCCACGTCCGCCTCGCAGGAGACCGCCCGGGCAAGTGTCAGAGGTCTCGACTCGTTCTCCATGGCGCCTCCCGTCACCTCCACGACGCGCCGGTCTACCGCGCCCGGGCGACCGGGTCGGCCGCCGGTCGGTGGGAGAGGGCCGCAGTTAGATTGTCGACGTGCCGGTCGACGAGCGCTCGGAGCCTCCCCAGCTTGTGCTCTCGGGCGAGATCGACGTGGCCGTCGCCGACGACCTCCGCTCCGCCGGCTCACGGGTGGCGGCGGCGCTCGACCCGGGGAGCCGGCTCGACATCGACATGGGGGGCGTCTCGTTCATCGACTCGAGCGGCTTCGGCGCCCTCGTCGCCGTCCACCACGCCGCCACCTCGAAGGGCCTCTCGACCGCACTCGTCAACCTGACTCCCGGCGTGCGCCGCCTCGTCGAGCTGTCGGGCATCGGCGAGCTGTTCGTGCTCCCGTGAGGGCGGCTGGCGACGGGGGCGAGCGCGCCCCGCACCGGGCGTCGTGAGCCCTCCGGCAGGCCCCGGGCCGGGCTCCTCGGACATGGCCACGCTCTTCGAGGCGAGCGGCGAGATCGGCCGTGACCTGGCGGGTGTCGACTGGTCGGCGACACCGCTCGGCGCGCCCGAGCAGTGGTCCCAGAGCCTGAGGACCGTCCTCCACGTCCTCCTGTCCTCCCGCTTCTCGATGTGGATGGCGTGGGGGCCGGACCTCACCTTCTTCGCCAACGAGAAGTACCGGCGCGACACCCTCGGTGCCAAGTACCCCTGGGCGCTCGGCCGCCCGGCGCGGGAGGTCTGGTCCGAGATCTGGGACGACATCGGTCCTCGCATCCGCACCGTCATGTCGACAGGGGTGGCGAGTTGGGACGAGTCGCTCCTGCTCATCCTCGAGCGCAACGGGTACCCCGAGGAGACCTACCACACCTTCTCCTACAGCCCCCTCACCGACGACGACGGGCGGATCGCCGGGATGCTCTGCGTCGTGAGCGAGGAGACCGAGCGGGTCATCGGCGACCGGCGGATGACGGTGCTGCGCGACCTCGGGGCGGCGCTACCGGGCGCCCGTGAGGAGGACGACGTCTGCGCCGTGGCGATGGCCGTCCTCGGCCAGGATCTCGGTGTCCTGCCCTTCAGC
>JAKACF010000212.1 GCA_021821585.1 Actinomycetes bacterium | reverse complement strand
GGCGGCGCCTCCCGGGTCGGCGAGGGATGCGTTCGGCACGATGTTCGGGCCGATCTCACGGAGACCGGCGAGGGGAACCGGGGTCGCCGTGCTCAGGCTTGTCGACGAGCTGACGCGTTCGGCACGAGGCGCACCCATCTGGAAGCCCGCCACCAGCACTCCGGCGGCCGCGAGCGCCCCTCCCGCCGCCATCGAAACGCCCCCGATCCGGCCGAGCCGACGGCCAGCGGCGGCGGGGCCGGTCGGGTCGACGGCAAGGCTGGACATCGCCCGCAGTTGTAGCAGCTCGGCGTCGTACTCGGCAGGCGAAGCAGCCGACGCGCCGCGAGGCAGGGGTATGCCGTTCCCGTAGGGTCGCACCCATGAACGAGAGCGGACGATTCAGCATCGGCGGCGATCTCGAGGTGTCCCGGCTCGGCTTCGGCGCGATGCGCATCACCGGACCGGGGGTCTGGGGCGAGCCCGAGGACCACGACGAGGCCATCCGGGTGCTCCGGCGGGCGGTCGAGCTCGGCGTCGACTTCATCGACACGGCCGACTCCTACGGGCCCTTCGTGAGCGAGGACCTGATCGCCGAGGCGCTGTACCCCTACCCCGAGGGTCTCGTCATCGCCACCAAGGGCGGCTTTGCGAGGACCGGTCCGGGCGTCTGGGAGCCGGTGGGGCGGCCCGAGTACCTCCGACAGTGCGTCCACATGTCGCTCCGGCGGCTGAAGCTCGAGCGCATCGACCTCTACCAGTTCCACCGGCCCGACCCGAAGGTTCCCTTCACCGAGAGCGTCGGCGCCCTGAAGGAGCTGCAGAACCAGGGGCTCATCCGGCACATCGGCCTGTCGAACGTCACCGTCGAGGAGCTGGCGCAGGCCCGCGGCCTCGCCGACATCGCCACGGTGCAGAACCGCTACAACCTCACCGACCGGGCTTCGGAGGACGTCCTGTCGGCCTGCGAGGCGGGCGGCATCGGCTTTATCCCCTGGGCACCGGTCGCCGGCGGCGAGCTCGCCCGCCCGGGCGGACCGCTCGACCGCCTCGCACAGGCGCACGACGCCACCGTCTCGCAGCTGAGCCTCGCCTGGACGCTGCACCGCTCGCCGGTGATGCTGCCGATCCCCGGCACCTCGAAGGTGGCCCACCTCGAGGAGAACATGCGAGCGGCGTCGCTCGCGCTCTCCGAGGAGGAGTGGGAGGGGCTCGAGAAGGAGGCCGCCGAGGCGGCCTGAGGTCCGACCCGTCTCCCGGCTGGCCGTAGTCTCAGCCGGTGGACAGACCGGCCTGGCTCGAGGGCTACCGCCCGGCCGGGGAGGACGAGGAGCACGCGATCGCCCGCCTGCGACGCCTGCACGAGACCGTCGGCTCGCCCTACGACCGGGCGCTCCCGCTGCACCTCACCGGTTCTGCCGTCGTCGTCGACCTCACGAGCCGCCGCGTCCTGCTCCGCTGGCACGAGCGGCAGGGCGCCTGGCTGCAGGTCGGCGGTCACGGTGACCCGGGTGAGCTGCACCCCCTCTCGGTCGCCCTGCGCGAGGCCCGGGAGGAGACCGGGCTCGATGACCTCGCCCCCTTCCCGGGGGGAGCCGTCCGGCCACTGCACATCGTGATCGTCCCCGTGAGAGGGCGGGGAGACGAGCCGGCTCACGAGCACGCCGACGTGCGCTACCTGCTCGCGACCGCCTCGCCCGGGCTCGCACGTCCCGAGCACCCCGGGGCGCCGCTGGCCTGGGTACCGATCGACGAGGCGACCGAGAGCGTGGAGCCGAACCTCGCCGAGACGCTCTCGCGGGCGAGCGAGGTGCTCAGGTCCGCCTCGGGGCCGAACGCCTCAGCGTGAGCGTGAGCCGACGAGCCGCCAGGCGCTCGGCAGCAGGCCGGCGGCGATCGCCGCCTTCAGGGCGTCGCCGGCGACAAAGGGCGTGAATCCCTTCGAGATCGCCTCGGCGGCGCCGTAGTGCATCACGGCCGCCAGCCAGGCGACCCCGACGGCGTACATCACGAGCTCACCGGCGACCATGGCCGGCACCGACTTGAGCACCGAGCGGTCGGCACCGCGCTCGGCGAGGAAGCCGCACAGCCCCGCGCAGAGGACGAAGCCGACGATGTAGCCGAAGGAGGCACCGACGTACCCGCTGGCGTGGCCGGCGAACCACGGCACCCCGGCGACTCCGGCCAGCCCGTAGAGCGCCATGGCGGCAGTCGCCCGCTTCCAGCCGAGTGCCGTCCCGGAGACGAGGACGCCGAGGGTCTGCCCGGTGACCGGGACGGGGGTGAAGGCGAGGTGGATGGAGACCTGGGCGAGCAGGCCGACCAGACCGGCGGCCCCGACGACGAGCAGAGCGTCGCGGAGGAGCGCTCCCGGGAGGAGGTCGGCGAGGACGAGCGGCGTTCGCCGCGGCAGGCTGACGGCGTCGGACATGCAGCAGGACCTCCTGTTGGGGACTCCTCGGCGTGGTGACCGCTCACCCTACCAACAGGGCGCGGGACGCCTCCTGGGCGAGGTTCCGCCGACGCGGCAGACTCGCCTTCGTGCAGATCGCCGACACCTTCGACTACCTCGTCGGCCACTGGCGCCTCCTGCGGGTGCTCGACGACCACCTCGGTTCCTCGAGCGGGCGCTTCGAGGGCGTGGCGAGCCTCCACCTCGACGAGGGCCCCCGCCAGGGCTGGTACCTCGAGCAGGGCCGGTTCACGGTGCGGGCGGGGGAGACCTCGGCGAGCCGCAGGCTGCACTATCTCGCCTGCGACGACGGGTCGGTCCAGGTGCACTTTGCCGACGGGCGCTCCTTCTACCGGCTCGACCTCGGCGCCGGGCATCAGCGTGCCCTGCACCTGTGCGGCGAGGACCGCTACGAGATCGAGACGGTGGTGCTGTCGCCGTCACGGTTCGAGGAGCGATGGCGCGTCCGCGGGCCGAACAAGGGATACGACGCCGTGGCGACGCTCGAGCGAGTCGACGGCTCCTCCTAGGGGCGACCGCTCCCGCCGTGCCGGCCGCCGGCGGGCGCCCGAGGAGGGCTTTGGACCTCGCCGGGGGTCAGGCCGCGAGCCGGTACCCTGGTGGTGCCGGCAGCACCGCCCGATCAGACGGAGCGGGGCCGGAAGGACCTCTCACAGGACAATGACCTCGCGCGCCGATCTCCGCAACCTCGCCATCGTGGCCCACGTCGACCACGGCAAGACGACCCTCGTCGACGCCATGCTGTGGCAGTCGGGAGTCTTCCGGGCCAACCAGGACGTGAACGAGCGCGTCATGGACTCGATGGACCTCGAGCGCGAGAAGGGCATCACCATCCTCGCCAAGAACACCGCCGTCCGCCACGGCGGAGTCAAGCTCAACATCGTCGACACGCCGGGCCACGCCGACTTCGGCGGCGAGGTCGAGCGGGCGCTCTCGATGGTGGACGGCGTCCTGCTCCTCGTCGACGCGAGCGAGGGCCCGCTGCCCCAGACCCGCTTCGTGCTTCGCAAGGCGCTCGAGCGGCGCCTTCCCGTCGTGCTCGTGGTGAACAAGATCGACCGACCCGACGCCCGGCCGAAGGAGGTGGTCGACGAGGTCTACGAGCTGTTCATGGACCTCGACGCCGACGAGGAGCAGATCGAGTTCCCGATCGTCTACGCGAACGCCAAGGCCGGGCGCGCCTCGCTCGACCCGGGGCAGGAGGGCGAGAACCTGGAGCCCCTCTTCGCGACGATCGCCGAGCACATCCCGGCGCCGTCCTACGAGCCCGGTCACCCGCTCCAGGCCCTCGTGACGAACCTCGACGCCTCGCCCTACGTCGGCCGGCTCGCCATCTGCCGCGTGCTGAACGGGACGATCACACGGGGCCAGCAGGTGGCCTGGTGCCGCTCGGACGGGACGATCGAGCCCGCCAAGGTGGCCGAGCTGTACGTGACCGAGGGCCTGCAGCGGGTGGAGGCGGCCGACGCCGGCCCGGGCGAGATCGTCGCCCTCGCCGGCATCGCCGAGGTGACCATCGGCGAGACCCTGGCAGACCGCGACGACCCCCGGCCCCTCCCGGTCATCAGCGTGGACGAACCGAGCCTCGCCATGACGGTCGGGATCAACACCTCGCCGCTCGCCGGCAAGAGCGGCTCCAAGCTGACCGCCCGGCTGCTCAAGAACCGTCTCGACTCCGAGCTCGTCGGGAACGTCTCGCTGCGGGTGAACCCGACCGAGCGCCCCGACACCTGGGAGGTCCAGGGCAGGGGCGAGCTGCAGCTCGCCGTCCTCGTCGAGACCTTCCGCCGGGAGGGCTTCGAGCTCACCGTCGGAAAGCCGCAGGTGGTGACCCGCACGATCGACGGCCAGCTGCACGAGCCGGTCGAGCACGTCTCGATCGACGTCCCCGAGGACTTCATGGGCGTGGTCACCCAGCTGCTCGCCCTCCGCAAGGGGAGGATGGCCCAGATGGTCAACCACGGCACGGGCTGGGTGCGCATGGAGTACACGGCTCCGAGCCGCGGGCTCATCGGGTTCCGGACCGAGTTCATGACCGAGACGAGGGGCACCGGGATCCTCCACCACGTCTTCGACGGCTTCGAGCCGTGGTTCGGCGACCTCCGCACCCGGGCGAGCGGCTCGCTCGTCGCCGACCGCCTCGGGGTGACGACCACCTACAGCCTGCTCAACCTGCAGGAGCGGGGGAGCCTGTTCGTCGGGGCCGGCGTCGAGGTCTACGAGGGCATGATCGTGGGGGAGAACGCCCGCTCGGAGGACATGGACGTCAACCCGACCAAGGAGAAGAAGCTGACGAACGTGCGCAGCTCGACCGCCGAGGAGCTCGTACGGCTCATCCCGCCCCGCCTGCTCTCGCTCGAGCAGGCGCTCGAGTTCATCCGCGAGGACGAGTGCGTCGAGGTGACGCCCGCCGAGGTGCGCCTGCGCAAGATGGTCCTGAGCCAGGCCGACCGTGGCCGCCAGGCGGCCCGGGCCAAGCGGGAGCGGTTGGCCGAGAGGGCTTAGCCCTTGGCCTGCAGGGCGGCGGCCATGCGGGCCTCGGCCGTGCGGTCCGCGATCTCCTCCAGGGTCTCGCCGGTCCGAGCGGCCTCCTCGAGAAGGCCGACGACGACGTCGTAGATCCTGCCGACGTGCTCATGGGCCGCAGAGGGGTCGTAGCCGCCTCGCTCGTAGGCGATGTTGATGATGCCGCCGGCGTTGACGACGTAGTCGGGGACGTAGGCCACGTCCCGCTGCGCCAGCACCTCGGCCAGCTCGCGGCGGGCGAGCTGGTTGTTGGCGGCGCCCACCACCGCCTGGCAGGCGAGCTCGTTCACGGTCGTGTCGTTGATCGCCCCTCCGAGGGCGCACGGGGCGTAGATGTC
>JAKACF010000211.1 GCA_021821585.1 Actinomycetes bacterium | reverse complement strand
GCGTCGAGCGACGCCTGCCTCGGCGTCTACGGCGTCGTCGTCCGCCCCGGGGTCGTCCGCGCCGGCGACCCTGTCGCGCGCGACCAGCCCCTCAGCTCTGCTCGTCGGTGACCGCCAGCTCCGCCTAGAGCCTCGCGAGGGCCCGAGCGGCGGCATCCTCCTCGTCGAAAGGGTCCTCGACGACCACCTCCGCCCGGTCAGCTGGTCCGGGTGGCTCGTCCTCGAGCTCCCGCTCCCGGGCGGCCGCCGCCGTGGCGGCCCGGAGGGCCTCCTCTGCCAACCCCTGCAGCTCGGACTCGAAGCCGCCCGGCGGGTCGCTCTCACCACTTTCTGTGGCCATTCGCACAGTCTAAGTGGTCGGCGGCGATGGCGCCGGGGAGCCTGGCGGTCGGGGAATCCCGGGGGAGTGCTGGTTAGACTTGCCACGATGACCACGGCCTCGCCAGACGGGCCGGAGCGGCTCCTCGCCCGCACCGTCTCGGACATCCTCGCCTCGGACCCCGACGTGCGGGACCTGCTCGAGCGGGAGTCGGGCCGCCAGCGCTCGACGCTGCAGCTCATCGCCTCGGAGAACTTCACCTCTCCGGCCGTCATGGCGGCAGGCGCATCGGTGCTCACCAACAAGTACTCCGAGGGCTATCCCGGGCGGCGCTACTACGGCGGCAACGCCGTGGCGGACGAGGTCGAGAGCCTCGCCCGCAACCGGGCGACCACCCTGTTCGGGGCCGAGCACGCGAACGTCCAGCCCCACTCGGGGGCCTCGGCCAACCTCGGCGCCTACATGGCCCTCGTCGAGCCGGGCGACACGATCCTCGCCATGCGCCTCGACCAGGGCGGCCACCTCACCCACGGCTCGCCGGTGAGCATCACCGGCAAGCTCTACCGCTTCGTCGCCTACGGCGTCACCCCGGCCACGCCGGACGGCTCCGGGGAGCGCATCGACCTCGACCAGGTGCGGGACCTCGCCAAGCGGGAACGCCCGCGGCTCATCGTGGCCGGGACGACCGCCTACTCGCGCACCATCGAGCCGGCGGCCTTCCGGGAGATCGCCGACGACGTGGGGGCGAGGTTCATGTTCGACGCCGCCCACCCCGCCGGGCTCATCGCGGCGGGCGAGCACCCGAGCCCGGTCGGCGTGGCCGACATCGTCACCTTCACGACGCACAAGACGCTGCGCGGCCCGCGGGGCGGGGCCATCCTGACCGGCGGCGATCTCGCCAAGGCGGTCGACTCGGCCATCTTCCCCGGGCTGCAGGGCGGCCCCCTCGAGCACATCATCGCCGCCAAGGCGGTCGCCTTCGCCGAGGCGGCGAGGCCGAAGTTCAGGGCGTACGCCGCCCAGGTGCGGGCGAACGCCTCGGCGCTCGCCGCCGCCCTCACCGGGGAGGGGTTCCGGATCGTCGCCGGAGGGACCGACAACCACCTCATGCTCGTCGACCTGCGCGACTTCGACGCCGAGCTCACCGGCAAGGTGGCCCAGGAGGTCCTCGACCGCGCCGGGATCACCTGCAACCGCAACCAGATCCCCGACGACCCGCGCCCGCCCTTCGTGACGAGCGGGCTGCGTCTCGGGACGGCGGCCGAGACCACCGCCGGCATGCGCGAGCCCGAGATGGGGCGGATCGCCTCGCTTCTCGCCCGGGCGCTCCGCCACCGCGAGGACGAGGCCGAGCTGGCCTCGGTCCGGGGGGACGTCGCCGACCTCTGCAGGGAGTTCGACCCCTACCCCGACGGCCGCGCCGTCTCCTGATCGGACAGGCGTATGAGCCTGGAAGCCGGCTGCGTGGCCGTCGTGGTCGTCGCAGCGGTGGTCACCTACGTGCTGACCTTCGCCATCCGCAAGGTGGCGGTCGGCCGCGGGGTCGTCGTCCAGCCGGACGCCGAACGGGTCCACACCCAGACCACCCCGACCGCCGGCGGCGTCGCCATGGCCGTCGGCTTCGCCGGTGCGGTGCTCGTCGCCGGCCAGATCGGGGCATTCCGGGCCGACTTCTTCAACACGACCGCCCCGGCGGGCGTCCTGGCGGCGGTCGGGGTCATGGCCCTGCTCGGCCTCGTCGACGACGTCCGCCCGGTCTCGCCTCCCGCCAAGGTGGCCGGCCAGGTCCTCGCCGCCATGGTGCTGTACTTCTTCGGCGTCACCATGACCCAGATCAAGGTGCCCTTCTTCCCCGGCTACCTCGTGCTCGGCGCGTCGATCCTCCCGCTCGTGACGGCGCTGTGGGTCGTCGGCATCGCCAACGCCGTCAACCTCATCGACGGGCTGGACGGCCTGGCGGCGGGCGTGGTGGCCATCGCGTCGGGCGCCCTGTGCGTCTACGGGCTGCGCCTCATCCACCTCGGGGCGCTGGCGGGCAACAACATCGGACCGCTGCTTGCGGCCGCAACCTGCGGGATCTGCATCGGCTTCCTCCCCCACAACTTCCACCGCGCCAAGGTGTTCATGGGTGACACCGGCGCGATGGTGCTCGGGCTCCTCATGGCGGCCGCCACGATGGAGATCGGCGGGCAGGCGAGCTACGTCCTCTCGGGCGCCACCTACTTCTTCCTCGCCCCCCTCGCCGTCCCGGTCGTGATCCTCGCCGTCCCGCTGCTCGACACCGCCTTCGCCGTCGTCCGCAGGATGATCCGGCGGACCAAGGTGACCGAGCGGGACCTCGAGCACCTCCACTACCGCCTGATGCGCCTCGGGCACGGGCACCGCCGTGCCGTGCTCCTGCTCTGGGCGTGGACCCTCGTGCTGTCCGCCCTCGTGCTGTATCCGACCTTCTACCCCCGATGGAACGCCGTGGTCCCCTTCGTCGTGGCGATCCTGGCCGTCGCCCTCGTCACCATGTTCCGGCCCGGCGTACGGCGCCGCGGCAGCGAACGCCTGGCGGTGGCCGTCGCCAACGAGGCCGAGTACGGGGAGAATGCCCTGGTAGACGAATCGAACCCCGGGGAGGAGAAAGGAGCCGGCACCTCCCGGGACGGCCAGCCCGTGGGCGGGCACGGCACCGACTCCGACGCCTATCGGCGGGCGCACCGCCGCCGTTTTGCCCGCCACCACCCTCCGATGCGAGGATAGGGACACGAAGTGGGCGGCAGCCCTTCACCGAGTCCCTTTCTCCTCATCGGGATGGGCCTGACGATCACGGCGTGTCTCGTCGTGGGGATGGCTCTCGGCTATGTGATGGGCGGGGCGATCGGTGCGGGGGTGCCCTTCCTCTTCGTGGGCCTGGTGGTTGGCATCGTCTCCGCGGTGATGGCCGTCAGGGCGGAAGTCAAGAGATATATGTGAGCCAGCAGCGTGGCGGCCCGGTCGGGGACTCGCCAGCCAGCTGCGAGGAAGTGACGACCGGGACATGAATTCACTGACAGCCCTGCTCGAGCAGTTCTCCCTGCCCGAGCTGACCAAGGTGCTCCGCTACACGGCGTTGTCGGCGGTGGCCGTCGGCATCGTCGCGCTCGTCGTGGCGGCCCTGCTGCAGGCGGTCATCTTCGGCTGGGGCGTCTGCCTCGGCCTCGCGCTCGGGCTGGCGAACATCCGCCTCGTGACCCTGCAGACGGCGCACGTCTCCGAGCGCAAGGTCCCCAAGCCCATCCGGGCGCTCGCCTCGCTCACCCTCGCCCGCCTGGCGGTGACGACGGCGATCGTCGTCGCCCTGGCGGCCTTCGTGACCTCGCTCGGGCTCGGGGCGGTGGCCGGGATCGCCGTCTTCTACGGCATCTTCCTCGTCAGCCTCATCGTCTCGATCCTCCGCCACCGGAGCGTGACCGCTTGACACCTTCGCTCCTCGCGATCAGCGTCCCCGTCGGGGACCACGTCACCGCGAAGGTCTTCGGGTTCACGGTCAACGTGGACGACCTCGTGGCGGTCGGCATCGCCGGGCTGATCGTCGTCGCCCTCGGCCTGTGGCTGCGCCACCAGGTGACCTCCGGGGTGCCGGGGAGGCTGCAGCTCGTCTTCGAGACGATCGTCGGCTGGGTGGAGAACCAGGTGCGCTCGACCATGGGAGAGCGCGGGCTGTTCATCATCCCGCTGGCGGTGACGCTGTTCGTCTTCATCCTGCTCTGCAACTGGCTGGAGATCCTCCCGACCACCTATCCCGGCCACCACCAGCTGATCCCGGCGCCGACCGGCGACATCAACCTGGCGGCGGCCCTCGCCATCCTCGTCATCGTCCTCGTCCACGTGAGCTGGATCCGGCTCAGCGGCTGGAAGAGCTACATCCGGCACTACTTCAGGCCGAACGCCATCTTCTTCCCGATCAACGTCGTCGAGGAGATCGCGAAGCCCCTCACCCTCGCACTCCGGCTCTTCGGGAACATCTTCGCCGGCGGCCTCATGCTGGTGCTGATCTCCGACCTGCCGGCCAAGCTCATCCTGCCCGTGCCGGCACTCGCCCTCGTCTGGAAGCTGTTCGACGGGCTGTTCGTCGCGCCGGTTCAGGCGTTCATCTTCACGCTCCTCACGATCCTCTACTTCGACGCCGCGATCTCAGGGGGTCACTGAGCGTCCTCGGGCGCCGACCGCCGCCTAGCGATCTCCCTACGTCCCTACCAAACCCAGGAGAACCAGAACATGCCAGCAGCCACGACGCACGACATCGCGATCAGCTCTGCCGGTGCCTTCATCGGCGGCGGGCTCGCTCTCGGCGGCGGCGCCATCGGCGCGGCCATCGGCGACGGCCTCGCCGGGAGCCAGACGATCGCCGGCATCGCGCGCCAGCCGGAGGCCCAGGGCCGCCTGTACACGACGATGTTCATCGTCGTCGGCCTGGTCGAGGCGATGTACTTCATCAACCTCGTCTTCATGATCCTGTTCGTCTTCGTGCTCTACAAGAAGTAAGGGACACTCCCATGTTGGCCAGCCTGTTCCTGCTCCCGAACTTCACCTTCGTCCTCGAGCTCATCGCCTTCCTGCTCGTCCTCGGCTTCGTCGCGAAGTGGGTCCTGCCCCCGCTGCGCCGTGCCATGGCCGAGCGCGAGGCCCAGATCCGCAACGCCATCGAGGCGGCGGACCAGTCCCGCAGGGAGGCCGCCGAGCTCGCGGAGCGTCGCCGCGAGGTGCTCGAGGCCGCCCGCGAGGAGGCCCGCCAGATCGTCGACCAGGCGAACGAGGTCGCCGAGCAGTTGAAGGACGAGGGGCGCCAGCGCGGCCAGGACGAGTACGAGCGCCTCCTCCAGGCGGCCCGGGCCGAGATCGAGGTGGAGCGTCAGCGCGCCCACGACGAGGTGATGGGCGAGGTGGGCGAGCTCGTGCTCCGGGCAGCCGAGCGCGTCATCGGCGGCGGCCTCGACGCCGACCGTCACCGCGCCCTCGTCGACGAGGCGA
>JAKACF010000210.1 GCA_021821585.1 Actinomycetes bacterium | reverse complement strand
CACACGAGGACGACGCGTCCGAAGCGACCAGCGCGGCGACACTCAGCGGGAGGAGGAGTCACACCCGGGCGCGAGGATGAGAGCACCGGAAACGTGAACTCGAGGTCGTTGAAACGTGAAGACCTCAGCCAGCGCGCTCGGAGGGACTCGAACCCCCAACCTTCTGATCCGTAGTCAGATGCTCTCTCCAATTGAGCTACGAGCGCCGGAGCGCGAATGGTGAGTCTATCGATCCTGCCGGAGCCGGAAAACCACAGGGGTGTCCCCGGATCCATCGGCGGCCGGCGGTTCGATAGGCTGCCGGTTCGTCACAGCCGCCACCTCCGAGGGTCGTCAAGGGTACGCCGATTAATGACTCACTTCGACGGTCGCGGCCCCCGACGCCGACGTCACCCGGTGCTCGCGGCGGGCACCTGCACCTCCCGGAACTGAGATGGCATCACCCCGCGCTCGTCTCCCCCGGTTCCGCAGCTTGTCCTCGGGCGAGGTGATCAGCCAGACCTTCGAGGCGTACCGGCGGCTCTTCCGGCAGGTGGCACCGATTCCACTGCTGCTGGTCGGGTCGGCCTACGTGGCCAGCGTCGTGTCCGGCGTATGGGTGTGGTGGCCCTACCGGCACGATTTCCGGCTCGTCAGGGTGCACGGAACCGAGTCGTTGCGCGTTCACGGGAGTCCGGGTCACCTCCTGGTGCCGATCGTCGTGACCGGCCTGCTCGCGCTCCTCCTCCTCGTCCTGCAGGTCGCCCAGGCGGCCGCCGTGGTGGCGGTGGCCGGCCAGGGGTACCTCGGCACCGCGCCGAGCTGGAGAGCGGCGGTTCGCACGGCCTTCCGACGGATGCACTCGCTGGTCTGGGTGGTGGCGCTCGCCCTGGTCGCCTGGCTGACCGGCCTTGTGCTGCTCAGCGTCCTCGTCACCCTCACAGGGACGAGCCGGGCCCCGGTCGCCGCCGCCGGCGCGGTGGCGAGCCTCGCGGTGGCGATCGGGCTCGGTGCCCTGCTGAGCCTGGTGGTGCCGATCGTCATGTTCGAGCACACCCGGGGCGGTCGCGCCGTCGCGCGTTCGTTCCGTCTCGTCTGGCGGCGCCTGCCCGCCACCACCGTCACCCTCGCCGCCGTCGTCGTGCTCGTCTTCCTCGTCGATCTCGTCTGCCAGGCGGGCCTCTCCGGGGTGAGCGGCGCCGGGGGCGCCGGCGTCGCCGCACGCGCCGTCGTCGTCGGGCTCGTCGAGCTCCTGATCTCCCCTCTTCTGCCGCTCTCGGTCGCCTTCGTCTACTTCGACACCCGGAACCGGCGCGAGGGCATCGACCTGGCGGAGGTGGCGGCCTCGCTCGACGTCCCGGTTCCGGTGGCCTACCCACCGGCCGCGCCACCGGTCGCCCCGCCGCCGGGATGGGCTCCGGCGTGGCCGTCCGGCCCTCCGCCGGCGCCCTGGCCACGTGGAGCGGCCAGCGGAGGCCCACCGTCCCCGACCGCTCCGCCGGAGCCCGTCGAGACGAGCCAGGCCGGAGGCCTGCCGCCGGAGGTGTCGCAGCCCGCCGCGCCGCCGCCTGCCTGGCCGGCGCTCTCACCGAAGCCGCGGCCTCCCCACAGACGGGGGACCCCGGGCTCAGGGCGCTCCGCGGATGCATGGCCGGCGCCGGGTCCGTCGCTTGAGGGCCCGACGGGGGACGCCTCGTCGGGGTAGCAGTCTCCGCTCCAGGACGCCAGCACGGCGGGCGGACCCCTTTACTCGCCCGATCCGCCGACTCAGAATTGCTGAGGCACGCTGTCGGGAGAGCTCCCGTGCCACGGCGAGGGCGCGGGCGAACCGAGGGAGGACAAGATGGCGGTCGACTGGGAGGATGGAGGGTTGAACACCGGCCACCAGGCTGCATTCGACCTCCGCCAGGTCGACCAGGACCGCACCCTGGCGGCGATGCACCGGCTGGAGGGAGCGCTCGGCTCCGCCGCACCGGGGCGCGAGGAGGCCTGGAGGCAGGCCGTCGTGGAGGCGCTCGACGAACTGCAGCGTGCGACGGCCGAGGAGGCGTCGAACGCCGAGCGTCCCGACAGCCTCCTCTCCGACGTGGCGAGGACGCAGCCGAGGCTCCGCAACCGGGTCCGGGGGCTGCGCGTTCAGTATCGCCAGGTCCGCGACGCCGTCGGCTCGGTTCGTGACGAGCTGGTGGCCCATTTCGACCCCGAGGTCGGCTACGCCGATGTGCGCCAACGGCTCAGCCTCGTGACGAGCGCGCTGCGCCACCAGCGGGCGAGGGAGTCGGATCTCATCTACGAGGCCTACTACGAAGCCTTCAGGACCGACCTCGTCGCCGAGAAGGACGCCGACCTCGGAGGTCACGGTCCGGGTGAAACCCGAGACTGACTGCCCAGGGGGCGATTGGCCGCCCTTCACCAAAATGTCAGCAAATCCAAGGCAAAATTTGGTTGCAGTCGAGGCGGTCTGGGTTTATCACTAGACCAGAGCCAAGAAGGAGACCCGACGCAAGGAGGGTTCCATGATCGTCTTGGGTGTGGAGCGGGCTCCGCCTGGCCCGCGAGTGGAGGCTCGTGCCTTCAACTGAGGTGGCCCCGGCGAAGAGCGCATCTGCCCCGCCTCCGTGGAACCGAGCATCCGAGTGGCGCCGATCCCGGCCAGTGGGTAAGTCGAACCAGAAGGGTCCTAGGCCTGATCGGTGCCTTCGCGAGCCGTGTTTCCCCAACCGTTTCGCGGCTGGCAGGTGTGCATTCGCCGTGGGCGTCACAACTGAATAGACGGTCTCCAAGGGGTCCTGCGGGACCCCTTGGCGCGCGCCGGGGGCTCAGGCCGGCCCGGAGGGGCGCAGCGGTCTGTCGTCGTGGCCCGCCGTGGGCACGTGCGGTCGCAACCCGCCGAGCGCCCGCGTCGCCGAGAGCACGGCCGCCACGGCCATGAGGACCATCGACGCGTAGAAGGCTGAGTGCAGGCCGGTCGTGAAGGCCTCGGCCACCGTGCCGCGAAGTGTCGTCGAGCCGACGAAGATGGCGAAGGCCAGCGACCTCGGGATCGAGCGCGAGGCGACGAGGATCGCCATCGAGAACGAGAAGACCATGCCGATGTTGGCGAAGGTCCGGAGCATCCCCGAGGAGATGCCGAAGACCGCCGGCGGAGACGCCTTCATCACCGCCGAGCTGTTGGCCGGGAAGAAGCAGCTCGCCCCGATGCCGTTCACGATGCTCGCCAGCACGACGACCCACAGGCCGGTGTCGACGGCGAGGTGGGCGTAGATGAACAGGGCCACGACCTGGACGGCGAGCCCGAAGGTCGCCGGGACCACCGGGCCCACCCGGTCGGCCACCCGGCCGGCGAGCGGGCCGATCGCCCCTCCGATGAGGTACCCGGGGACGAGCAGGAGCGATGAGTGGATGGGGGAGAGGCCTCGCGGTCCTTGCAGGTACATGATCACGAGGAAGAGCACGGCGAAGTTGGCGAGGCCCTGGAAGAGCGAGGCGAGCAGCGAGGGTGACATCGTCGGGATCCTGAACAGCGACAGGTCGAGCATCGGCTCCCGCTGTCGCCACTCGACGAGGACGAAGACCACGAGCAGGACGGTCCCTCCGACGAGGAAGCCGAGGATGGCGGCATCGAGGCTGCTCGTGGCGAGCTTCGTGATCCCCCAGAGGGTCCCGAACAGGCCGAGGCCGAGGAGGACCATGCCGACCGGGTCCAGGCGGTGCGAGCGCCGTTCGGGCCGGTCGTGCAGCACGCGGAGTGCGAGCACCACCGCGGCGAGGCCGATCGGCACGTTGATCCAGAAGATCCACCGCCACGAGATGTAGGTGACGATGGCGCCGCCGAGCACGATGCCGAGGACGGCGCCGAGGCTCCATCCGATGCTGTTGTAGCCGTAGGCCTTGCCCCGCTGCTCGGGAGGGAAGAGGTCGGCGATCACGGCGCCGCTGTTGGCGGTCACGAGGGCGCCGCCGATCCCCTGCAGGATGCGGAAGCCGATGATGGAGGCCTGGTCGAAGCTGAGGGCGCACAGGGCCGACCCCGCGATGAAGATGAGGAAGCCGGCTTCGTACATCCGCACCCGGCCGTACATGTCGCCGAGGCGTCCGACCTGGGTGGCGAGCAGGGTGATGACGAGCAGGTAGCCGATCACGACCCAGATGACAGAGGCGAGCGCCACGTGCAGCCCTCGTTCGATCGCGGGCAGGGCGAGCACGACGATGGTGGTGTCGACGGCGGTGATGAGCACGCCGGTCATCACGACGGCGAGCGCGAGGCCCCGGCGAGGTTCGGCCGCCTCCTCCCGAGATCCGGGAGGAGGGCTCGGCGCCGGCGCCGGCCTGGTCCTGCGACCGCGCTGCGCCCTCGCCTGCTGATCCACGAGCTCCTCCTCGCCACCCCTCGCCGGCCGAACCGAGACTATCTCCGGGTCACGGGGGTCCCCCGGGCCGGTGCCCCCCCGGGGACGCGGTGGGGCGGCAGGGGAGCGGTGACACCATGAGGCCGTGGAACTACGAGCTGACCGCGGCTACCTCACGACCACCGCCTACGCCGACGACCGGTACCTGAGGGATCGACTGTCGCTCTACGAGCACCAGCAGCCTCGGATCGACCTCCGCCAGGAGGTGCTGAGCTCCCTCGGCCCCGTCGAGGGGAAGACCGTCGTCGACGTCGGATGCGGCAACGGCGCCTACCTCGGGGCGCTCGCCGAGGCGGGGGCGTCGGCCATCGGGCTCGACCTGTCCCGGGGGATGCTCGAGGCGGTGGCGTCACCGACGGCGGGACTGGTCGTGGCCGACGTGCAGTCACTCCCCCTCTCGACGGGGAGCGCGGACGCCGCCCTCGCGATGCACATGCTGTACCACGTCCCCGACCCGGGGCTGGCCGTCGGCGAGCTGCGTCGCGTCCTCCGGCCCGGGGGGAAGCTGGTGACCGCCGTCGGCGGCTCCCGCCACCTGGCCGAGTGCAACGAGCTGTGGCTGCCCCTGCTTCGCGAGGCCGGGCTCGACGTCGAGCTCGCCGACCTCGGGCTCCTGAACGGTCGGCTTCCCGTCGCCAGGCTCGAGGAGCTCCTGCGCCAGCACTTCGCCGAGGTCCACCTGAGGATGCTGTCGAGCACCGTCGTCCTCACCGATCCGGGGCCGCTGCTGCGGCACGCCGCCTCCACCACCGCCGCCACGACCTCGGAGCGCCAGGGCGTCGACCTCGTGAGGCGCCTCGGCGAGTCGGTGGCGGAGATCATCTCGAGCAGGGGCGAGTTCCGCCTGACGACCGAGGTGGCCCTGTTCCAGGCGAGCGCCGTCGCGCCCTGACGAGCCGAGCACCGGGCCTCGCCGAGTCGGAGGGATTGGCGGACA
>JAKACF010000209.1 GCA_021821585.1 Actinomycetes bacterium | reverse complement strand
CCCCCACCGAATGGGTCCGTGGAGCGGCGAGTCGAAGACGAACGTCGTCCACATGACCGCCGACGACTTCCGCTCCACCGAACGCTCCGCCACGATCGCCGAGCCCGGCTCGTTGCGCATCGAGCTTGTCACCGAGCACGGCACGTCGGTGCTGCGCGAGTCGGTGCCCGTCCTCGCCGGTGAGGTCGTGGACGCCTCGACCATGCGGGTCGCACCGCTCCGCCACTTCCTCTCCGAGCAGCGGGACCGAGCTGCTCGCGAGGGCGTCCTCTTCTCGATCCACCTGAAGGCGACGATGATGAAGGTCTCCGACCCGGTGATCTTCGGCCATGCCGTCGAGGTGTTCTTTCCCGAGACCTTCTCCCGCTACGCGAGGACGTTGGCGGACGCCGGGCTGAACCCGAACGACGGCCTCGGGGCGATCCTCGCCGGGCTCGGCGCGTTGGAGGACGGCGAGGAGATCAGGGCGTCCTTCGAGGCCGAGCTCGCCTCCGGGCCGGCGCTCGCCATGGTCGACTCCGACCGCGGCATCACGAACCTGCACGTCCCGAGCGACGTCATCGTCGACGCCTCGATGCCGGCGATGATCCGCAACTCCGGCCACATGTGGGGACCCGACGGCGCCGAGGCCGACACGCTCGCCGTCATCCCCGACAGCAGCTACGCCGGCGTCTACCAGGTCGTGATCGACGACTGCCGTGCCCACGGGGCCTTCGACCCGGCGACCATGGGCTCGGTGCCGAACGTCGGGCTGATGGCAGGGGCCGCCGAGGAGTACGGGAGCCACGACAAGACCTTCGAGATCCCCGCCGACGGCACCGTGCGCGTCGTGGACGAGGCCGGCAGGACCGTGCTCGAGCAGCCGGTGTCGGACGGCGACATCTTCCGGATGTGCCAGACGAGGGACGTCGCCATCCGGGATTGGGTGAAGCTGGCGGTGCACCGTGCCCGGGTGACGGGCGATCCCGCGATCTTCTGGCTGGACGCCGAGCGGGCGCACGACGCCGTCCTCATCGCCAGGGTGCGCGAGTACCTGGCGGAGCTCGACACCGAGGGGCTCGAGATCGAGATCATGGCGCCCGAGCAGGCGACCGCCCGCTCTCTCGAGCGGATCCGCCGCGGCGAGAACACGATCTCGGTGACGGGCAACGTGCTGCGGGACTACCTGACCGACCTGTTCCCCATCATGGAGCTCGGTACGAGCGCCAAGATGCTGTCGGTCGTCCCCCTCATCGCCGGCGGAGGGCTCTTCGAGACCGGCGCCGGCGGCTCGGCACCGAAGCACGTCCAGCAGCTCGTGAAGGAGAACTACCTGCGCTGGGACAGCCTCGGGGAGTTCCTGGCTCTCGGGGCGAGCCTGGAGCACCTCGCCGAGCAGACGGGCAACACGCGGGCGAAGATCCTCGCCGACGCCCTCGATCGAGCGACGGCCACGTTCCTCGACAACGACCGTTCGCCGAGTCGCCGCCTCGGCGGCATCGACAACCGCGGCAGCCACTTCTACCTGGCGCTCTACTGGGCCCAGGAGCTGGCCGGCCAGTCCGAGGACCCGGAGATCGCCGCTGGCTTCGCCCCGCTCGCCAAGTCGCTCGCCGACCAGGAGCGGGAGATCGTCGACGAGCTCGTGGCGGTCCAGGGGTCGCCGGTCGACCTCGGTGGTTACTACGACCCGGATCCCCGAAAGTGCGAAGCGGTGATGCGTCCCTCCCCCACCTTCAACGAGGCGCTCGCCACCCTGATCTCCCGCTGAGGAGAGGCCCGAGGACCCATCGGCCGGCGGGCCGGAGGCCGCCGGTCACCGGCCTCCGGCCGCCCGGTACTGCTGTGGGTTCGGGACCCGGCCCACCGGCGTCGCGGTGGTGTCACCGCCGCTCACGGGGCGTCGCCGGCATCTCCGCTTCCTCGTGCCCGAACTGACCGGGCGGTTCAGCGCCGTGCCGCGCTGAGATCCCGGTTCCCACCGACCGGTGGGACCACGGTCGACGAGGAGCGGAGCCCGTGCGTCTCTCGGCAGGATCGGCCCTCCAGCGGCCGGGAGGTCTCGCCGTCCGCGACGGCCCCACCGCTCGTCACGCTGCCGCCTGACCCCGGTGCCGCTCACGAGCGCGCGCCGACTGACCGACGCAAACAAATAGTTCGCCACTCGACGTTGTGTGCTACACCTATCGGCGTGTGCGACGGCAAGCCGGCGACCCCTCCCCTGTCGCCGCGCCGCCGCGCACGCCCGGACGGCCTGCGGGACAGCCTGACGGTGGTCTCGTTCCTGGGGGTGGCCACGACCGTGGCGATGATCGTGCTCGGTAGCACGGTCCGGGTGACCAACTCCGGGATGGGATGCAGGAGCTGGCCGCTGTGCAACGGGCAGATCGGGCCGATCGACCACTTCCATGCCCTGCTGGAGCAGAGCCACCGCTACCTCGCCACCGTGGTGAGCCTGCTCGTGGTGGCCACGGCGCTGCTCGCCTGGCGTGACCGGCACAGGCGGCCGGGTCCGTTGTTCCCCGCGATGGCCGCCGTCGGGGCGCTCGTGGTCCAAGTGGGTCTCGGAGCCCTGACCGTCCTCGCCCACAACGCCGGCTGGACCGTCGGCCTCCACCTCGTGTGCGCCGAGATCCTGCTCGCGCTGCTGGCTGTCGCCGCCTACCGCGCCGGGTCGCCTCGCGGGAGGGCGTACCGCCGCTCCGACACGCCGGCGCGGCGCCGACTGCTCGACCGGCATCCCTTGCGAGGACGGGGTCGGCTGCTCGCCGGGCGTGACCCGTGGGCCGTGGCCGCGGTCGGTCTGCTCATCACCACGATGGTCGCCGGCACCCTCGTCGTCGATGGGGGGGCCGAAGAGGCGTGCCCGTCCTGGCCCCTCTGCCCCGGCGGTCCGCCCGGGCACCTGGTGGCGCTCCAGCTGATCCACCGGGGGTGTGCGGCCGGAGCGGGGATCGCGGTGCTCGTATGGGCCCGGCGGCTCTGGCGCCGACATCACCTGCGGGCCGGGCCAGCCGTTCTCGTCGCGCTCCTCGCGCTGCAGGGCGCCGCCGGAGGCGTCACGGCAGTCGTCGAGGCCCGGGCCGGAGCGGCCGACGTCCACCTCGCACTCGGGACGTTGCTGTGGCTCGCGGCATCCGTACTCGCCTTCGGTGGGGGCACGCCACGCCGTGCGCTCCCCGAGACGGGGCAGCATCAGCCGCTCGTCGCAGCCGGCGCTCCGGGAGCTGCCCGCTGAGGCGAGCACGGCCATGTTCGCGTCCGCGACCCGAGGAGGGCCTGGTCACCGCGGGGATCGGTGGTGAGCACGAGGACGGGGGTGACGCCTCCGCTCGTCAGCGCGAGGCTCCCCACAGCCGCTCGGTGAGACCGGATGCCCGTGCGATCGGCCGCTCGACGGCGGCCCGCACCGCCTCCTCGGTGCCCGCGAGGATGAGCCGTCGTCGGGCACGGGTCACGGCGGTGTACAGGAGCTCACGGGTGAGGATCCTGGACGTCGGCTGTGGCAGCACGACTGCCACGTGGTCGAACTCCGAGCCCTGCGCCTTGTGGACCGTCATGGCGTAGACGGTCTCGACCTCCGAGAGGCGCGACGGGCTGACCGGACCCTGCTCGAAGGCCGCCACCACCCCTGCTGGCTGGCGGGCGACGAGCACACCGGTGTCCCCGTTGAACAGCCGGAGGCTGTAGTCGTTGGCCGTCACGATGACCGGTCGTCCGACGTACCACTGGCCGTCGGTCGAGAACCCGTCGATCTCCTCGAGCAGCCACTGCTCGACCCTCGCGTTCCAGGAGGCGACACCGGCCGGGCCCCGGCGGTGGGCGCAGAGGATGCGCCACGAACCGAGCGCCTCGAGCGCACCGGCGCTCTCGCCTTCGTGGGCCGCCTCGAGGAGACTCCTGCCCGTGTCGCAGGCGAGCCGCCGAATGCCGTCGAGCTGCTGCGACTCTGCCTCGCCAGCATCGATCGGCACCCACTCGACGCTGTCGTCTCCGTCCGCACCGGTGAGGGCAGCCAGCGCGGCGTCGCCGCTGCCCGACCGGATCGCTTCAGCCAGATCCGCAAGGGCCCCGCCGAAGCGGTGGTTCGTCCGCAGCACCACGATCCCGTCGCCGATCGCCGGTCCTGAGGCCGGAAGGGGCTCGACCGGAAGCGGGACACCGGTGACGGCCGCGACCTCCTTGCTCGACTCCACCCGCATGCGCAGCCCTGCTGCGGCCGGCCCGACGATGTCGCCGAGCACCGCACCCGCCTCGACCGACGCCAGCTGCTCGGGGTCGCCGACGAGGACGAGCCGCGCATCGTCGCGGACCGCCTCGACCAGGCGGGCCATCAGCCAGAGCGAGAGCATCGACGTCTCGTCGATGACGACGAGGTCGTGCGGCAGGCGGTTGCGGCGGTGGTAGCGGAATCGGCTCGCGTTGTCCGGTCTCGGCCGGAGCAGGCGGTGGACCGTCGACGCCTCGAGCATGCCGAGCTTCTCCCGGACCTGCGGCGCCAACCCGAGCTCGTCGGTGGCGGCGCGCACCGCCTCCTGCATGCGGTTGGCCGCCTTCCCGGTCGGGGCGGCGAGCGCCACCAGCGGGAGCTCGCCGCCGGTCCTCGAGGACTCCTCGGCGAGCAGCCCGATCACCCTCGCCACCGTCGTCGTCTTGCCGGTGCCGGGGCCGCCCGCGATGACGGCCAGGCCGCGCAGCACCGCGACGGCGGCGGCCCAGCGCTGCTCGCCATCCGCCTGCGCACCCCCGCCGAAGAACCGCTCGATGGCGCCCGCCAGCTCGCCGCGGTCCTGGCCGGCGAGGAGCCCGGATGCCGCCCGTGCACGCAGGTCTGCCGCCACGGCCCGCTCGTCCCGCCAGTAGCGGTCGAGGTGGAGCGCCGAGTCGACGAGCCGCAGCGGGGCCACCTCGCTGGCGTCCTCGCCGACGGCCACGAGCGGGCTCGCCGCCACCTTGGCGAGCCATGCCTCGGGATCGGGCCACGGCAGGGTGTCGAGGTCCACCTCGTCTTCGATCTCGACCTCGACGGTCGCCCTCACCGAGTGGAGATCCGCCCGGACGTGGCCGACCCTCGGCGCCCGGACCGCGAAGGCCACCGCCAGCGCCACCAGTTCGTCGTGCTCGCTCCCGAGAAGCCCGAGCCGGCGGGCGACGTGGACGTCGGCCGGAGCGAGCACCCCGGCGCGGTTGAAGGCGCCGAGCAGCGAGCCTGCGTCGAGACCGAGGACGAATGCCGAGTCGAGCGATGCCGTCACGAGCCAGCCTCGAACAGGTCCGAGAGGTCCGTCACGAGCCCGGTCGGCGGTCGCCAGGAGAAGACGCCGCAGGGGTGGCCGTCCACCACCGGGGTCTCCGGACCCGACATGCCGCGGAGGAAGAGGTAGAGGACGCCCCCGAGGTCGCGAT
>JAKACF010000208.1 GCA_021821585.1 Actinomycetes bacterium | reverse complement strand
CCGCTCGAGGACGTCGTCGGTCGCGTTCCCCTCGGCGTCGCGGACGACGATCGGGACGATCTCGTTCTCGAAGCGGCCCTCCTCGGTCGCCCTCAGGCCGTACTGCTGGCTGCGGGCGCCGTAGGCATCGAGGTCGTCCCGCGACAGGCCCCACTGGTCGGCGATCATCTCGGCCGAGATGCCCTGGGGGACGAGGCCGCCGACCGCCTCGTAGCGCGCCCGGACGCTCGGCCCGAAGGGGAAGCCGACGCCCGAGCCGATCGAGGCGCCCATCGGGACCCGCGTCATGCACTCGACGCCGGCCGCGACGGCGACGTCGTAGGCGCCGGCCATGATGCCCTGGGCGACGAAGTGGAGCGCCTGCTGGGAGGAGCCGCACTGGCGGTCGACCGTCGTGGCCGGGACCGACTCGGGCCAGCCGGCCGCCAGCACCGCGTTGCGGCCGACGTTCACCGACTGGTCGCCCACCTGCATCACGCAGCCCATGACGACGTCGTCGACGAGGGCGGGGTCGAGCCCGTTGCGCTCGGCGAGCGCCTTCAGCGTCTCGGCGGCGAGGTCCGCCGGGTGCCAGCCCGACAGCTTGCCGTTCCGCTTGCCGCCCGGCGTGCGGACGGCGTCGACGATCACTGCGTTCGCCATGGGCTCTCCTCGAGACCGAGTCCGGCGGGGCGGCAGCCACCGGCCGAACAAACTGACTTATCAGTCAACAGGCTACCGCCGGCGCGCCGGCGGCACCACTCGCCTAGCCTTCGCGAGGTGAGCGAGCCGACCGTGCCAGCGACCTCCGAGAACCCGCCGAAGGACATGAGCCGCTGGCTCGGCGACGGCGGCATGGCGATCCTGAAGGCGATCGGCCTCAGCTTCGACGAGTACGGGGTCGAGGACGACGACGCGGCGGGGTACGCCTGCGCCACCTGGAAGCCGACCGAGCTCGCCTGCAACCCGCACGGGACCGTCCAGGCGGGCGTGCACGGCGTGGTGCTCGACGCCGCCATGAACTTCGCCGTCAACGCGGGGCTCACCGGCCGCGACCGGACGAAGGCGACGATCGAGATGAAGACCGAGACCATGCGACCGGCCGCCGTCGGCGACCGGCTGTCGGTCAGGGGGGCGGTCATGCGCGAGACCCGCCAGGTCGCCTTCGCCGAGGCGCGGGTCGAGGACGACGAGGGCCGGCTCGTCAGCCGGGCGACGGGGACCTTCCTCGTCCACCGCGCCGGCTGAGCGGGAGACCGCCCTCAGCTCGAGGCGTGGGCGGCCGCCTCGGCGAGCCGGCCTGACCGGACGCGGTGCAGCTCGGCGACGCCGAGGCGGAGGAGGCCCTCGACGACGAGGTCGTCGCCGCCGGCGGTCCCGAGCGTGGTCGCCGGCACGCCTGCGGCGCCTGCGGCCCCGAGCAGGCCGGCCTCGTCCGTGGTGGCGACGACGACCCGGCTCGGCGCCTCGCTGAACAGCTCCGCCGGGCTCGAGACCGCTCCGCCGGCGACGACGGCGCCGATGCCGGACCGGTCGCACATCTCCGCCAGGCAGAGGGCGAGCCCCCCGTCGGAGACGTCGTGCAGCCCGACCACGCCGAGCTCGGCGCTGCGCTCGCCCGCCAGCTGGCGGACGAAGGCGCACAGCTCGAGATGGGCGACGACGTCGAGCTCGGGGAGGGGGCCGGCGGGCTCCCTCATCCGCTCGGTGGCGAAGCGCGACCCGCCGAGGGCGTCCGAGCGGGTGCCGAGGAGGACGAGGGCGGCCCCCTCGGCGAGGTCGATGCCGGGTGGGCGGCGCTCGAGGCGGTCGATGAGCCCGACGAGGCCGACGACCGGGGTGGGGTCGATGTCGGCGCCGTCGTTCTCGTTGTAGAGCGAGACGTTGCCCCCGACGACGGGGACCTCGAAGTCCCGGCAGGCCTGCGCCATGCCGTCGACCGCCTCGGAGAGCTGCCACATGACGACGGGGTGCTCGGGGTTGCCGAAGTTGAGGCAGTCGACGGCGGCCACCGGCCGCCCGCCCGCCAGCGAGACGTTGAGCACCGCCTCGGCGACGGTGAGTGCCGTCCCCGCCCTCGGGTCGAGGGCGCACCAGCTCGGGTTGGCGTCCGTCGTGAGCGCCAGCCCCTTGCCCTGCCAGGGGATGCCGGGCGCCGCCAGCCGCAGCACCGTGGCGTCCCCCTCGCCCGGGCCGAGGACCGTGTTCAAGAAGAGCTGGTGGTCGTACTGGCGGTAGACGAAGGAGGGGTCGTAGGCGAGGGCGAGCAGGTCGGCCGCCAGGTCGAAGTGCCACTCCGCCGCCCGTGCGGGGTCGGCCGCGAGCCGCGCCGCCGGGCCGGTCGCCCGGCGGGCGTCGAGGTCGGCGGGAGCCTCGAGCGGCCGGCGGTACAGCGGTGCCTCGTCGGCGAGGGAGGCGGCCGGCACGTCGGCCACGACCGTCCCGTCCCCGTCCCGGACGACGAGGCGGCCGACCCCGTCGGGCCCGGTCTCGGTGACCGTGCCGACGACGCCCGCCCGCACCTCGTGGCGGGCGCAGGTCGCCAGCACCTTCTCGAGCGAGTCCGGCCGGACGATGGCGAGCATGCGCTCCTGGCTCTCGCTCGTCATGATCTCGACCGGGCTCATGCCCGGCTCGCGCTGGGGGACGGCGGGTACGTCGACGGTCATGCCGAGCCCGGCCCGGGCGGCCGTCTCGCTCGTGGCGCAGGCGAGCCCGGCGCCGCCGAGGTCCTGGATCCCGACGACGAGGCCCTGGTCGAGGAGGTCGAGCGACGCCTCGATGAGCCGCTTCTCCTCGAAGGGGTCGCCGACCTGGACGCTCGGGCGCTTCGCCTGGTCGCCGCCGCCGAAGCCGGCCGAGGCGAGGACGCTCACACCCCCGATCCCGTCGCGGCCCGTCTGCGAGCCGAGGAGCACCGCCAGGTTGCCGACCCCCGAGGCCCGCCCGAGCACGAGGCGCTCGACCGGCAGGACGCCGAGGCAGAAGACGTTGACGAGCGGATTGCCGCGATAGGTGGGGGAGAAGGTCAACTGACCACCGACGGTCGGGACGCCGACCGAGTTGCCATAGCCGGAGATCCCGCGCACTACGCCGTCGAAGATGAACCGGCTACGGGGGTCGTCGAGCTCTCCGAAGAAGAGCGGGTCCATCAGCGCGATCGGCCGGGCTCCCATGGTGAAGACGTCGCGGAGGATTCCGCCGACTCCGGTGGCGGCGCCCTGGTACGGCTCGATGGCAGACGGGTGATTGTGGCTCTCGATCCTGAGGGCGATCGCCACCCCGTCGCCGACGTCGACGACACCGGCGTTCTCGCCCGGCCCGACGAGCACGTGCTCGCCCTCGGAGGGGAGGCGCCGGAGATGGATGCGGGAGGACTTGTAGGAGCAGTGCTCGCTCCACATCACCGAGTACATGGCGAGCTCCACCGACGTCGGCTCCCGACCGAGGAGCTCCACGATCGAGGCGAACTCGTCGTCGGTGAGGCCGAGCTGGCGGTGGACGGCGGGAGTCTGTGGATCGCTCATGTCGCCTCTCTTACTCGGCAAGGAGATGTGGTCTTGACGGTGTTCAAGTCGCTATGAACGTGGTCTCTCTTCATCAATGAGCGGGCCAGTTGTGCGGGTACTGATTTGCATCTTTTTAGGGGAAAGAGGACAATGTCGCCATGCCACCTAGGAAGAGGACAACCAAGTCGTCCCTGTCCAGCGAACATAAAGACGCGCTGGCAGCCGGGCGTCGCCAAGGGCACGCGGTACGGCGGTACCTCGTCGCTCTCGAACAGAACAAGCCGCGGCGGGGCCGCCAAGTCACGGCTGAATCCCTGAACGAGCGCCTCGCCGAGGTCGAGGCGCGTATCGCCGATGCGGACGCGCTCCAGCGGGTCCACCTGATCCAGGAACGGCGCAATCTCGAGCGGCGGCTGCAGAGCCGCACCGAGGAGCCCGGCGACGACCTTCCCACCCTCGAGGCGGCCTTCATCGAGGTGGCGGCCGAGTACGGGGAGCGCAAGGGGATCGACTACGCCACCTGGCGCGAGGCGGGCGTCCCCGCCGAGGTGCTGCAGAAGGCCGGTATCCACTGGAGCCGGCGGGGCTAGTTCGCCACGGGCGCGGCCGGGCGGCGGGCCCGGCCAGCCCAGGCCGAGGCGCTCTTCGCGATCGACTCGATGAGCGGCAGGCCGTCGGTCGACCCGAGGAGGGGGCTGATCGCCCGCTCGGGGTGCGGCATCAGACCCACGACGTTGCCGGCCTCGTTCGAGACGCCGGCGATGTCGGCGATGGAGCCGTTCGGGTTGTCCTCGTAGGTGAGCACGATCTGGTCGTTCTCGACGAGGAGCCGCAGGGTCGCCTCGTCGCAGGTGTAGTTCCCCTCGTAGTGGTTGATCGGCAGCTCGAGCACCTGGTCCGGCTCGCAGGTGCTCGTGAGCACCGAGCGGGCCGAGCGGACCCGGCAGGAGACCGGCTCGCAGAGGAAGCGGAGCCCCTCGTTGCGCCGAAGGGCGCCCGGCAGCAGCCCCGCCTCGGTCAGCACCTGGAACCCGTTGCAGATGCCGATCACGGGAGCCCCCTCGGCCGCCATCTGCGAGACGGCGGCCATCACCGGCGAGAAGCGGGCGATGGCGCCCGGGCGGAGGTAGTCGCCGTGGGCGAAGCCTCCCGGAAGCACGGCGCCGTCGACGTCGCCGAGGGACGCCTCGCCGTGCCAGACGAGGACGGGCTCGACCCCGACGGCGGCGAGGGCGGCGGCGACGTCGTGCTCGCAGTTCGAGCCCGGGAAGACGACGACCGCGACCCGCGTCATCCCGCTCCCGTGAGCGGCGAGACGGCGACCTCGTAGCGCTCGATGACCGGGTTGGCGAGGAGGTGCCGGCAGAGCTCCTCGGCTCGCTCGTAGGCGGTCGCCTCGTCGGGCGCCTCGAGGTGGAGCCGGATCAGCTTGCCGACGCGCACGTCGGCCACGCCCTCGAAGCCGAGGGCCGGGAGCGCCCGTTCGATCGTCTGACCCTCCGGGTCGGCGATGCCCTCGAGGCCGCTCACCTCGACCACGACCGAGAACCTCACGAGGAGGCTGCCTCCCCGCCGTACCAGTCCGCCAGCCGGCGCCCGCTGATGCGCTCGTAGGCCTCGACGTAGCGCTGGCGGGTGGCACCGATCACCTCGGGCGGCAAGGCCGGGGGCTCGGAGGACTTGTCCCATCCGGTCGACTCGGCCCAGTCCCGGACCGGCTGCTTGTCGAAGGAGGGAGGCGCCGTGCCGGGCCGCCAGGCGTCGGCCGGCCAGAAGCGGGAGGAGTCCGGCGTGAGGATCTCGTCGCAGATGGCGAGCCTGCCGTCGATGATGCCGAGCTCGAACTTCGTGTCGGCCACGACGATGCCGTGCTCGAGCGCCCGGGCCGCCCCCCGCTCGTAGGC
>JAKACF010000004.1 GCA_021821585.1 Actinomycetes bacterium | reverse complement strand
AGATCGGCCCACACCGTCTTGCCGGGCCCTTCGAGATCCACACCCCAGTCCCGGGTGAGGGCTGCCACGAGGACGAGGCCGCGACCACCCGGATCATCCGAGGTCGCCTCGACCGCCACCGGCACCAGCGGGCTCGCGTCGCGAACGGCGATGCGCAGGCAGCCGGGTCGGCTCGACACGACGACCTCGAACGGGGTGCCGACGTGGCAGAGCGCGTTCGTGGCAAGCTCGGAGACGACGAGGGCGGCGTCATCGAGGTCGGCATCGACCTCCCATGCCTGGAGCAGCTCTGCGACGAAGAGTCGCGCAGCCCGGATCGAGGCGACTCCGGGGGCGAACCACTTCGCCGCACGACACCTCATCCAGCCGCTCGCGTCGGCGGCGGCTTCGACGCCGGGGTGCAGCTCCGGCACCCGCGCCAGCGCCTCCTCGTCGCCCTGCACGCTGTCGGCCTGGTCACAGCAGCAGGCCTGGGGGCCGTGCCGCTGCGGGGGATGGTTCCATGCCGACTCGAGGGGGCGGGCGGCGAGCACCCCGCGGCGGCGCCGCAGCACGTCGACCGTCCCGCCGAGAGCCCGGGTGGCGGGAGCCGACCGAGCGGCCGGAGGAGTCCGGCGGTCGCGGCGTCAAAGGGCGCAGCGTCCAGCTCGCCGTCGACGAAGAGCCTGCCCAACGACCCATTCGGCCCGGCCTCGACCAGGAGCTCCTCGGAGCGCCGAGGGGCGAGACAGGCTTCCCGGCCGGCGAGCCCTCGAGTCAGCAGAGCTGGGTGCCGGGGCGAGGTGATGACGACGGAGTCGGGGGCGAGGACTCCGGTGAGGTGCGCCTCGGCGTCTCGCGCCGGCATCGCGTCGTCTTGGTCGCAGTCGACGACGTGAGATTGCTGCAGCACTGCCATCCGACACCCCGGCGTCCTCGACCCGTCACCCGGCCGGCGCTGCCCGGGCGTCGGAGGTTTACCCGCACCGTCTGATGGGAAACCCAAACGGCCCTCGCGGGACGAGCACCCGCCTGGAACGCTGCCGGAGACCGGCCGGAGGCTCGTCGGCTGGGGGGTCGGCGACGATGCGTCAGGCGAGGGATCGAGGTCGCCCGGGCCCACCTCGCCGCCTGCTCGCGGGCCCGCCGTCCACGGTTGCCGTTCGGGAGGGCTTGGTGCCTGCACTCGGCGACCTGTCCACTCGGTGGGGCGGGCCACCCGGGCCGATCTCCTCGCACGGACGGCGCAGCGCGCGGCTCTGACACGCCAAGGTTGCCCGGGCCTGTCCGCGCCGGGCCCGAGCGGAGGAGGTGGGATTTGAACCCACGGACCCTTGCAGGTCACACGATTTCCAATCGTGCCGATTCGGCCGCTCTCGCACTCCTCCCGAGCCAGTGAGGGTACTCTGTGCACTTGGCGCTGCCGTGCGCAGTGGCCGGGTTCTGCGCAATCAGCCACCGTGAACCGAGTCAGGGCCGGAAGGCAGCAGCTCTCAGCGGACGAGCCGATGTGCCGCAGGGGACCTGGCTGCTGCGCACGGCAGCGCCGTCTCGTAATCTCGGACGTCGTGGTCGAAGCCGCTCCCTCCCCCTCGAACGGGCCGACCCGCGGTGGCCCCGCGGGCGAGTACCAGTCCCTCTACCGGCGGTACCGCCCGCAGCGCTTCTCGGAGGTGCGCGGCCAGGAGCTCGCCACGACGACGCTGCGCAACGCCGTGAGAGACGGCCGGATGGTGCACGCCTACCTGTTCTCCGGGCCGCACGGGACGGGCAAGACGTCGACCGCCAGGATCCTCGCCAAGGCGCTCAACTGCCTCGATCCGAAGGAGGGTGAGCCGTGCGGGCGCTGCGAGCCCTGCCTCGACATCGCCCGGGGGGCCTCGCTCGACGTCCACGAGCTCGACGCCGCCTCGAACAACGGCGTCGACGCCATGCGGGACCTCGTCTCGAGGGCCTCGCTCGCCACCCCCGGCAAGCGCAAGGTGTACATCATCGACGAGGTCCACATGCTCTCGACGGCCGCGTCGAACGCACTCTTGAAGACCCTCGAGGAGCCCCCGGACCATGTGGTCTTCGTCCTCGCGACGACCGACCCGCAGAAGGTGCTGCCGACCATCCGGAGCCGCACCCAGCACTTCGAGTTCCACCTGCTCGAGCAGCCGGTGCTCGAAGGGCTGCTCGCCGACGTGGCCGCCGACGCCGGGCTCGCGGTCCCCGAGGAGGGGCTCGAGGCCGCCGTGCGTCGAGGGCACGGCTCGGCCCGCGACGCCCTCTCCATCCTCGACCAGGTCGCCGCATCGGGCATCGTCGAGGACGACGCCCGCTTCCTCACCCGCCTCGTCGCCTCCATCGCCGACGAAGACGCGGCGGCCTCCCTGTCGGCGGTGGCCGACGCCGTCACCGCCGGTTTCGACCCCCAGCGGCTCGCCGTCGAGCTCGTCGAGACGCTCCGGGAGCAGTTCCTCGCGAGCGTGGCCCGCCGGGTCGCCCGTCCGGACCCCGAGGCGCTCGCCGCCGACGGCAGGCCGCTCCTCCCTCCGGCGCGCTGCGTGCGGGCGCTCGAGGTCGTCGGCGCGGCGATCGTCGACATGCGCGAGGCCCTCGATCCCCGCACCACGCTCGAGGTGGCGATGGTCCGGCTGACCAACCCGGACGTCGACGACTCGGCCGCCGCCCTCGTGGACCGGATCGAGCGGCTCGAGCGGAGACTGGCCGACCTCGAGCAGAACGGCGGCGAGGCGCGCCGACCGGCGCCGTCCCGGCAGGCCACCGTGGCCGAGCCGGGTCCGCCGCCCGGCGAGGTGCCCGGCGGCAACCCGGCGCTCGGCGCCTTCCTCTCGAGGAGGCAGCCGGCCACGCCCCCCGCTCCGCCGCCGGCGCCGGCTGTGCCCGCCCCCGGCCCCGCTCCGGCCCCGGCCGGTGCGGCGGAGCCCTCGCGCGACGACCTCGTCACGGCCTGGGCCGACAGCATCTTGAAGGTGCTGCGGCCCCGTGCGAGGGCGATCTACCAGGTGGGGCGGTGGCTGGCGGTCGAGAACGGCACGGCGGTCTTCGCCCTGCCGAACGCCGCCCACGTGCAGCACGCCGGCGCTCTCAGCGCGGACGTGACGGCCGCCATCAACGGCCACTTCGGCTCCCGCCTCCGTCTCGAGCTCGTGGCGGACGCGGACACCGGCCGTCCCCGACCGGGCGCGGCGCCGTCCGTGCCGGAGGCGCCTTCTGTCGCCGAGGAGGAGCCGCCGGATCACGAGACGCCCTCTGCTGTGGGCGACCTTGACGCCGTCGCCGGGCCGCACGACTCGGCGTCGTGGGCCGAGAGTCGCCTGCGGGAGGTCTTCCCGGGGGCGGAGGAGGTGAACCGATGAGCTCCGACGAGAGCGCCACGCCGCCCGAGCACCGAGACGACCCGCAGCAGGAGCCGGAGCTGCTGCAGCCGCCCGCCGGCGCCTTCCCCTCGATGGGGGCCCTCTCGGGTCTCGGGCAGCTGTTCGGGCAGGCCCGCCAGCAGCTGGACCAGGCCTCGGAGGAGGCCGCCCACGCCACGGTGACGGGACGTGCCGGCGGGGGAGCCGTCGAGGTGGTCCTGACCGGGGACCTCGAGGTGACGGCGGTCAGGATCTCGCCCGAGATCGTCGACCCGGGCGACGTCGGGATGCTGGAGGACCTGCTCGTCGCCGCCATGCGCCAGGCCCTCTCCGAGGCGCTCGAGGTGCGCGAGCGCGCCGCCGAGAGCCTTCTCGGGCCGGGGCTGGACCTCGAGGCGATGATGGGGAGCCTCTTCGGCGGGGCGGGCCCGGGGACGGGCCCCCTCGCCGGGCTCGGCGACCTGGGCGACCTCGTCGGCGAGCTCCTCGGCACCGCCGAGGTCGGAGAGCTCGAGGGCGACGAGGACGAGTCCGACGAGGACGAGTCGGAAGACCCCTCGTAGGACGAATGTTCGCCGGACCCATCCAGGAGCTCGTGGACGAGCTCGGCCGACTCCCCGGCGTCGGTCCGAAGTCGGCCCAACGGATCGCCTTCCACCTCCTCGAGGTGTCGAAGGAGGAGGCGCTGCGGCTGGCCTCGTCGATCGCCGAGGTGAAGGAGCGCATCCGGCTGTGCGAACGCTGCTTCAACGTCTCAGAGAGCGAGCTGTGCGCCATCTGCAGCGACTCGCGGCGCGACCCGAGCGTCGTCTGCATCGTCGAGGACCCCCGTGACATCGTCGCCGTCGAGCGCACGCGGGAGTTCCACGGCACCTACCACGTGCTCGGGGGCGCCCTGAACCCCATCGAGGGGGTGGGACCGGAGCAGCTGAGGATCCGCGACCTGCTCGAGCGGCTGGCGGACGACCGCATCGGCGAGGTCATCTTGTGCACCAACCCGAACCTCGAGGGGGAGGCCACCGCGATGTACCTCGCCCGGCTGCTCGGGCCGCTCGGCATCCGCATCACGAGGATCGCGAGCGGGCTGCCCGTCGGTGGCGATCTCGAGTACGCCGACGAGCTCACCCTCGGCAGGGCGCTCGTCGGTCGGCGGGAGGTGAGCGGCTGAGGGATTCCGCCCGAGCGGTTCCCTTCGAGCCGTGAGAGGGTACCGACCACCCGTGAGCCTCACCTCTGCACCCTCATCGCAGAAGACCGTCCGCCAGGCGGTCGACACCATCGGCCGGCTCGAACAGCTGGACGGAGTCGGCGAGCAGCTCGAGCGGCTGTTGCGACCGAGACTGGAGTCACGCGGGCTGCGGAACGCCCTCTCGGGCGTGTGGCTCGGGCACCGTCTCCACCCGATGCTGACCGACGTGGCGATCGGCGCCTTCACCGGTGCCGCCCTCGTCGACGTGCTCGCCCCGCGCCACCCCCAGATCGCCCGCCGCCTGATCGCGGCGGGCGTCATGGCGGCGGTTCCGACCGCTGCCTCGGGCATGTCGGACTGGATCGACGTCTACGGGGACGCCAGGCGGATCGGTCTCGTGCACGCAGCCGGCAACTCGCTCGCCCTCGGGCTGTTCGGCATCTCCTTCCTCCACCGCGGACGCCGGCACAAGGAGTCGGACCGCCACGGCGGCGGACGTCTCTCCTCCTTCGCCGGCCTCGCCGTCCTGGCGGCCACCGGCTACCTCGGCGGCCACCTCTCCTACGTCCTCGGGGTCGGCGTCGACCACACCGCCTTCGAGCCTCGCATCGAGGACTGGACCGACGTCGCCGCCGCCGAGGAGGTGCTCGAGGGCGGCCACAAGGTCGCACGGGCGGGCGAGGTGGAGGTGCTCCTCACCCGCACCGAGGGCGAGCTGCACGCCATGGCGAACCGCTGCTCGCACGCAGGCTGGGGGCTCGACCCGGGCAAGTTCGAGGACGGGTGCGTCACCTGCCCTGCCCACGGGAGCCGCTTCCGCCTCGACGACGGCTCCGTCGTGAGGGGTCCTGCGGCCAGCCCGCAGCCTGTCTTCGAGGTCCGCGCCGAGAACGGCCGAATCGAGGTCCGCAGCCGCAAGGGCTGACCTATCGTGGCGGGTGTGAGCGTCGAGCAGCTCGAGACCGCCGAGGGGCTCGTCATCAAGTCGAGCCCGACCCCGAGGGAGTGGCAGCGGTCACGCGCCCGCCTGGCGGTGGCGGCCGCCGTCGGCCTCGCGATCGGCTGCGCCGTGACGGCCTTCGAGCTCGCCTCGGGAACCTCCGGCCTGGCCCTTCCGTTCCTGCCGGCCGTCGCGGGCGCCGCCTGGGCGCTGCGCCTCGGACGGGCCGTCATGCGGATGCGGCCGACGGCCGTGGTGGCGACCGACCACTCCCTCAGCCTCGAGCGCCTGGACGGCAGTCAGCGCCATGAGCTCGACCTCGCCGGGGTGAGCGCGATCCGGATCGGACCGGACGGCTTCTCTGCCCCGTGGCGATGGATGAAAGCGGCGAGAGGCGGCGCCGTCCTGCTCAGGCTGCGGGCGGACTCCGGGCTCCCCGCCCCTGCTCAGGTGGCCATCCCGGCCGAGCTCGCCACCCACCCCGTCATCCGCCAGCTGCTCGGCCGGATGCTCGCCGCCAGCAAGGCGCGGGGGCCGGTCGACCTGTCCGGCCCGGCCTCGACGGTGCGCGAGCTCGAGCAGCTGGCTGCGACGAGCGGCGTCCCGATCGGTGCCGGACACATCCCGCCGATCACCATCCCCGCAGGCTGGTACCCGGACCCGGCCGGAGCGGCGCCGCTGCGCTGGTGGGACGGGCGGGCGTGGGCGGACTACACCCGCGAGGCGCCCCCCGGGCACTGACCGGCGAGCAGCTCCGACAGCTCGACGCCCCGCCCTTCGGCGATGGACTGCTGGGCCGCCAGTCCCGCCGCCACGGACCAGAGGCCGTCCTCGACCGAGACGGTCGGGCGCTCGCCGGTGACGATCGCCCGGCGGAGGGCGAGGTGCTCGAGGTAGGTCGATCCGTGGTGGAAACCCTCGTAGCCGACGGAGGCATCCGGCCCGACCTCCCTCGTCTCGACCGGCCACCCCTCGCCCCGCGAGCCGACGACGAGCTCCGGGCGCCGCCCCCGGGCCGCCTCCATGAAGCCCGGCAGGAGGGCCTCCACCTTGCCCCGGTCGCCCACCACGCTCAGCTCCTGCTCGAAGCGGGAGCCCTCGGCGAACATGCACAGATCGAGGCAGGCCCGCACGCCGCCGGGGTACTCGAGGACGGCGAAGGCGTTGTCGAGGACGTCGGGGCGCGTTCCGTCGTAGCGCTCCTCGAGGTGGTTGACGTCCTGGCCGCCCGAGGCGAAGACCCGCAGCGGCCGGGCGCCGACGAGGGCGTTCATGAGGTCGAAGAAGTGGCAGCACTTCTCGACGAGCGTCCCGCCCGTGTACCGGTTGAAGCGGTTCCAGTTGCCGACCTTCACGAGGAAGGGGAAGCGGTGCTCGCGCACCGCCACCATCCTCACCCGCCCGACGGCCCCGCCCCGGACCTCGGCGAGGAGGGCGGCGATGGCCGGCATGTAGCGGTACTCGAGGCCGACCCAGACGATCCCGCCGTGTTGGGTCGCCCGGCGGGCGACGGCGCAGGCGTCCTCCATGGTGGTGGCCATCGGCTTCTCGACGAGGACGGGCACGGGGCCGCCCCCAGATGTGCTCGAGCACACCGCGGTGGGTGTGGTTGGGGGAGGCGACGACGACCACGTCGACGCCGCCCGCCTCGACGAGGTCGCCCGCGTCCCCGAAGGCGGCCACCTCGGGCCCGGCCACCTCGACCGCCCGAGCGAGGGAGTCCCCGTCGGGATCGGCGACGGCCACGACCTCGGCGCCCGGCAGGGCCGAGAGGCTCCGCAGGTGCTCGAGCCCCATCATCCCCGTCCCGACGATGCCGTAGCGCAGCACCGGGCGGTTCACGGGAGCGGCTCGCCCTCCGAGGCCTCCACGATGCGGTAGCAGTCGGCACGGTCGAGCTGCACGGTGAGCGCGCGGACCGCCGCGTCGATCCGCGCCGGTCGCTGGGTGCCGAGGAGGGCGACGGGTCTCGAGGGATGGGCGAGGACGAAGGCGAGGGCGACGGCCGCCCGGTCCGTGCCCTCTCTCGCGGCGAGCTCGTCGAGGACGGCGAGGAGCTCCGGCCGGACTCCCTCTCCGGTCGCGAGGCGCCCGCCGCCGAGGGGGGACCAGGCGAGGGGCGTGAGGCCGTCCCGCATGCACCAGTCGAGCGTCCCGTCCCGCATCGGTCCGAGCTCGGCGGCGGAGAACTCCGGCTGGCAGGTGACGAGCACCCCCGGGCCGAGGTAGTGGGCGAGTGCCCGGTACTGGTCGACGGTGTAGTTCGAGACGCCGACGGCCCTCGCCTTGCCGTCGGCGAGCAGCCGGGCGAGGGCGTGGGCCACCTCGTCGGGATGTGCGAAGAGGTCGGGGCGGTGCACCTGGTAGAGGTCGACGTGGTCGACCCCGAGGCGCCCCAGCGACGCCTCGCAGGCGGCCGCGAGCGCCGCCGCGCTCGAGTCGTAGGGGACGCCGGGGCGGATACCTCCCTTGGTCGCCAGCACGATCCGCTCCCTGAGCGACCTGTCGGCGGCGAGCACCTTGCCGAGCAGCTCTTCGGCTCCGCCGACGTCCGCGCCGTAGATGTCCGCCGTGTCGACGAGGTCGAGGCCCGAGGAGACGGCATGCTCGAGGAGGCCGACGGCGTCCGCCAGGTCGTCGTGGGCGAAGCGCCAGCAGCCGAAGGCGAGCGGTCCGCAGGTCATCTCGTCGCCGATCCGGCGACGAGACGGGTCGACGATCGTTCCGGCCACCCCCTCGGCTCCTCGGCGTCAGGCCAGGCTGCGAAGGAGGGCGGCGTCGCCCTGGCCGCCGCCGCCGCAGAGGGCCACGGCTGCGGTGCCGCCGCCGCGGCGGCGCAGCTCGGTGAGCGCCGTCAGAGCGAGGCGCGCCCCGGACATCCCGATCGGGTGGCCGAGCGCGATGGCGCCGCCGTTGACGTTCGTCACCTCGGCGGAGATGCCGAGGTCGTCCATCGAGGCCACGCCGACCGCGGCGAAGGCCTCGTTGATCTCGAACAGGTCGACGTCCGAGAGGGACGCACCGGCGCGCTCGAGCGCCTGGCGGATCGCCCGGGAGGGCTGGGTGAGCAGCGAGGTGTCCGGGCCGGCCACCTGGCCGTAGCCGACGATCTCGCCGAGCGGCGTGACCCCGAGGCGCTCGGCCCGCTCCCGCGACATGACGAGGAGGGCGGCCGCCCCGTCGGAGATCTGGCTGGCGTTGCCGGCGGTGATGGTGCCGCCGGTCTCGAAGGCGCCCTTCAGCTTGCCGAGCGCCTCCACCGTCGTCTCGGGTCGCACGCCCTCGTCGGTGTCGACGAGCACCGGGTCCCCCTTGCGCTGGGGGACGGGGACCGGGGCGATCTCCTCGGCGAGCCGGCCCTCCTTGATGGCCGCCGCCGCACGCTCGTGGGAGGCGGCGGCGAAGGCGTCCTGGCGCTCGCGGGCGATCTCGGCCGCCCGGGAGTAGCGCTCGGTGCCGGCCCCCATCGCCACGCAGTCGAACGCGCAGAAGAGCCCGTCGTACATCATCGAGTCGACGACCTTCTGGTCGCCGGCCCGGTAGCCGGCCCGGGCGCCCGGCAGGAGGTAGGGGGCGTTCGTCATCGACTCCATCCCTCCGGCGACCACCACCTCGGCCTCGCCGGCGTTGATGGCGAGATCGGCGAGGTGCAGGCTGTTCAGCCCGGAGAGGCAGACCTTGTTGACGGTGGTGGCCGGGACGGTCATCGGGATGCCCGCCTTCACCGCCGCCTGGCGGGCCGTGATCTGGCCCTGGCCCGCCTGGAGCACCTGGCCCATGAAGACGTAGTCCACGTCCTCGGGCGACAGCCCGGCGCGCTCCAGGGCGGCCTTGATGGCGAGCCCGCCGAGGTCCATGGCGCTCAGGCCTGCGAAGGCCCCCGAGAGCCTGCCGATCGGGGTCCTCGCCCCGGCAACGATCACGGATCCGGGCATCTCGTCCACGTCCTTTCGGCTCGAAACCTCCGCTGGAGCCTACCGCTCGGACCCGCCGCAGAGCACCTGACGCCCGGTCGGAGACGCTCGGGTGCAGCGGGTTTCGCTGCAAGTGACCGGGCGGTAGTCTCCCGGGATGGACGCCATCCGTGACGCGATCCTCGCCGGTGCCCCGGGCGAGGAGCTCGCAGCCCTGCCGCTCCCGGAGTCCTACCGGGCGGCGTTCGTCCGCAAGGAGGACGCCGGCATGTTCGAGGGGCTGTCCACGCGCGAGAAGGACCCCCGTCGCTCCATCAGGGTCGACCGGGTCCCGGTCCCCGACCTCGCCCCCGACGAGTGCTACGTCGCCGTGATGGCCTCCGCCATCAACTTCAACACCGTCTGGACCTCGATCTTCGAGCCGCTGCCCACCTTCGGGTTCCTCGAGCGCCTCGGGCGCGAGAACGTCTGGGGCGCCCGCCACGACCTCCCGTACCACGTCATGGGCTCGGACGCCTCCGGAGTGGTGCTCCGCGCCGGCTCGGCCGTGCGGAACTGGAAGCCGGGCGACCACGTGGTGGTCCACTGCAACTACGTCGACGACCAGGACCCGAGCGCCCACGACGACTCGATGCTGGCGGCCAACCAGCGCATCTGGGGATTCGAGACGAACTTCGGCGGACTGGCCGACCTGTCGGTGGTGAAGGCGAACCAGCTCCTCGCCAAGCCGGCTCACCTCAGCTGGGAGGAGGCTGCCTGCAACGCGCTGTGCAACTCCACCTCCTACCGCATGATCGTCTCCAAGAACGGCGCCGACATGAAGCAGGGCGACGTCGTCCTCATCTGGGGGGCGACCGGCGGCCTCGGCGGGTACGCCGTGCAGTACGTGCTGAACGGAGGCGGGATCCCCGTCGGTGTCGTGAGCTCGGCATCGAAGGCGAAGCTGCTCGAGGCGCTCGGGTGCGAGGCGGTGATCGACCGGGCGGCGAAGAACTACCGCTTCTGGTCCGACGAGCACACCCAGGACGAATCGGAGTGGCGCCGCTTCGGCAAGGACATCCGGGCGCTCGTCGGCGAGGACCCCGACATCGTCTTCGAGCACCCCGGCCGCCAGACCATGGGAGCGTCCGTCTTCGTCGCGAAGCGCGGCGGGACGGTGGTCACCTGTGCCGCCACGAGCGGCTACATGGTCGAGTACGACAACCGCCATCTGTGGATGAAGCTCAAGCAGATCAAGGCGTCGCACTTCGCCAACTACCGGGAGGCCTACGACGCCAACCGCCTGATCTCGCTCGGCAGGATCCAGCCGATCCTCTCGGTCGTCTACCCGCTCGAGGAGACGGGAGAGGCGGCCGCCCAGGTGCACCAGAACCTGCACGAGGGCAAGATCGGCGTGCTCTGCCTCGCTCCCGGGGAGGGCCTCGGCGTCACCGACCCCGAGGGCCGGGAGCGGGTCGGCGAGGACCGCATCACCGCCTTTCGGAGGCTCGAGGCATGACGTCCGCCGGACCGGGGGGGTTCGAGCTCACCGAGATCGACCACGTCGCCATCGCCGTGCGCGACCTCGAGGCGGCCATCGAGTGGTACCGGTCGACGCTCGGCGCCGTGGTCGCCCACCGCGAGCGGATCGAGTCGGACGGGGTCGAAGAGGCGCTGTTGAACGTGGCGGACTCCTACGTCCAGCTGCTCACGCCGACTCGGGACGACTCCCCGGTGGCGACCTACCTCGAGAAGAAGGGGGAGGGCATCCACCACGTGGGCTTCCGGGTGTCGAGCTGCGCCGCCGCCCTCGAGTCGATGAGGGCGGCCGGTGCGCGCACGATCGACGCCGCCCCCCGCCCCGGGTCGCGGGGCACGACCGTCGCCTTCGTCCACCCGAAGTCGGCCTTCGGCACCCTGATCGAGCTCGTCGAGGAGTGACGGGCCGCTCGCCGAAGCGCCCCCAAACTGTCGCCGACCTGAAACACATCGACCTTCTCGTGCCGCGGCCGAACTGCTAGCTTGCGCCGACGTCGCACCTCGCAGGGTGCGACGCGGGAGTTGGCTGGACGGAGAGATGTACTGATGATCGGCTTGGTGGTGGCAGACACCGTTCTCGTTCTGCTGCTCGGCCTGGTGGTCGCCGGCCTGCTCCGCAGCCACGCCGACATCACACGCGCGCTGCACGAGCTCGGCGCGCCGCTCGGCGACCCGGCGAGAGGCGGCCGGCCGGCCGGCCTCGACTCGCCGGTCGCCTTCCGCCACAACGACGAGGGCACGCTCGAGATGGGCCCCGTCATCCCGCCGAGGGCAGCCGGCTCGGCGGTGTTCGAGCTCGAGGGACAGTCGCCCTCCGGCGACGGCCTGGCGATCTCGGTCACGAGCGCGCCGGCGACGTTGCTCGCCTTCCTCTCGAGCGGCTGCACGGGCTGCGCCGGCTTCTGGCAGGAGCTGGCCTCCGGCAGGGCCGGCCTCGAGGACGTCCGGACGGTCATCGTGACCAAGGGTCCGGAGCTCGAGCAGCCTGCCGCCGTCACCCGGCTGGCGCCTGCGCCGGACGACGTCCCGGTGGTCATGTCCTCGAAGGCCTGGGAGGACTACGAGGTGCCCGGCTCGCCCTTCTTCGTCCTCGTCGACGGCGTCGCCGGCCGGCGGGCGGGAGAGGGGACGGCCCGCAGTCTGAGGGAGGTGGCCGAGCTCGTCCGGGCCGCCACCGACGACCGCTCGAGGACGGGGGCACCCGAACGCGACGACGTCCCGACCGTCGACGCCGAGCTGCGGGCGGCCGGCATCTTCCCGGGCGACCCGAGCCTGTACCCGCGCACCCTGCAGGACGTCGCGCCGCCCCGCGCCGGGCACCCGGGGGGCACCCGGTGAGCCCCGGCGGGGTCGAGGCCGTCCTGTTCGCCGCCGCGGTGGCGGTGGCGGGTGCGGCCGCCTGGCGCTCGACCTGGTCGCCCTGAGGCGAGTCGATGCTTGCGAGCATCACCCCGCTCGGGGAGCGGGGCCGAGGGAACCGGTGGTGGCTGACGACGGCGGCCTACGAGCTCGGCTCGGCGGCCGGAGGGGCCGCCATGGGCGCGGCGGCGGGCGGGATCGGTGAGGTCGTCCGGCTCGGCCTCCTTCGCAGCGCGCCGGCGCGTGCCGGGCTGGCGCTCGCCGTCACGCTGGTGGCGCTCGCCGCCGATCTCGGGCGGCCGGGCCGGCTCCCGACCTGGAACCGCCAGGTCGACAAGGCATGGCTCGACCGCTACCGCGGCTGGGTGTACGGCGCCGGCTTCGGCGTGCAGCTCGGCACCGGCCTCGTCACGATCGTCAACTCGGCCGCCATGTACGCGCTCGTCGGGCTCATCCTCCTTGTCGGCTCCCCGCTGCTCGGAGCGATCGCCGGGACGGTCTTCGGCGTGGCGCGCGCCGCGCCGCTCCTCGCCTTCGGGCGTGCGCACGACTTCGCGGCCGTGCAGGCGACCCATCGCCGCCTCGACCGCCTGGCGGCCTCGTCGCGCCTCGGGACTCTCGCCGTCCTCGGCACGGCCGCCCTCGTTCTCGCCGCCTCGGCGAGCCTCCGGTAGGCCGGCCATGGGCTCGATCCGGGCGCACGGCATCTCGATGGGGCTGTCCCGGGGCCTCGAGGGTCGCATCATCCGGCGCACCCCTCCCGCCGGTGCCCGCGCCTTCCCCGTCCTCCAGGCGGCCTCCTTCCCGATCCCTCCCCACACCGGGGACTTCGGGACCGGGGCGGTCGAGGCGATGGGTCCGGGAGACGTCTTCCTCACCCTCGTCGAGGTGGGACCCGAGCACGCCCCCACCGCCCTGTACCGCCATCCCCGCCTCCCCCGGGCCCTGCTGGCCGGCGAGTTCAGCCCGACGAGGATGAAGCGCCCGCTGCCGGGGCGCTGTGGCGGCCAGTGGTTCTTCACCGAGAACGGCCGGCCCTTCAACCTCTACGTGGTGCTCGGCAGCTTCGCCGCCCGCCGCCGCCTGATCCCGATCGTCAACGAGATCCTGCGGGGGATCACGGTCGAGGCGGCCTCCTAGCGATGTTCGACGGCCCCTACCTCGCCGCCTGCCTGCTGCTCGTGGCCGCAGGTCTCGCGAAGACGCTCCGGCCCGACGACACCGCCCGCGCCCTCAGCGCGCTCACCGGCCGCCGGCCGGGACTCCGCCTCGTCCGGGGCGTCGTGCGCCTGCTCGCCGCCCTCGAGGTGGCCGTCGGCGTCGCCGGGTTCCTGCGCCCGGGCGGGGTCGGCCTCCTCGTCGCCGGCTCGTACGCGGCCTTCACGGGCGTCGTCCTCTACGCGAGACGCCGGGGCGGCCCGCTCGCGACCTGCGGCTGCTTCGGCCGTGCGGACACGCCGGCGACGCGCACCCACGCCGTCCTCACCGGCGGGCTCGCCGCCTTCGCGGTCGGCGCCTCGCAGACGGGGCCGGCCGACCTCGCTCAGCTGGTCGCCCGCCAGCCGCTCGACGGGGTACCGATGCTCCTCGCCGCCGCCGGGATCGCCGTCGTCGCCTGGATGGCGATGACCCTGCTCGCGACACTTCGAGGTGCGCCATGACCCTCGTCGAGCGCTCGTCCGCCTTCCTCGAGCGCCACCTCTCGCGCCGGAGCTTCCTCGTCCGGGGCACCTTCGCCGCGACGGCGCTCGCCGTCTCGCCGAAGCGCTACGTGCTCGAGCCGGGGACGGCCTACGAGGCGCTGTGCGGCGGGGCCTGCGGCAACCCGAACTGCGGCTGCGGGAGCACCTGCTGCCAGGGCTACTCGACCTTCTGCTGCACCGTGAACGGCGGCAGGAACTTCTGCCCCGAGGGCAGCGTCGTGGGCGGCTGGTGGGCGGCCAAGGACTCGTCGTTCTGCGGGAACGGGACGCGCTACTACCTCGACTGCAACGGCACCTGCCACTGCGAGACCGGCTGCGGGAGCTACTACTCGAACGGCGGCACCTTCTGCGACCCGGCCTGCGACGGGCTGCACTGCCACTGCGAGGCCGACAACTGCAACCACTGGGTGGAGAGCTGCTTCCAGTTCCGTTACGGCCAGTGCAACACCCACGTCGGCTGCACGGGGCGGATCATCTGCCGGATGGTCTCCTGCGTCGAGCCGTGGAAGCTCGACATCGGGTGCGGCAGCTCGTACATGTGGGACTCCTCGACGGCCGAGATGAACGCCCCCTGCAACACCCGAGTGCCGGCGGTGCCGTGCGACTCGACGGCGACCCGCTGTGAGACGGCCGGCCTCGCCAGCCCGCCGACGGGACACGGCTACTGGATCGCCACCTCCTACGGCAAGGTGATCAGGTTCGGCTCACTCGCCTTCCACGGCGACCTGGCGGGCCACACGCTGCCGAGCCCGATCGTCGCCATGCAGTCGAGCCCGGACGGCGGGGGGTACTTCCTGGCAGCCGCCGACGGCGCCGTCTACCACTTCGGCGACGCCGTCTTCGCCGGCTCGGCGGCCGGCGAGCACCTGCCCGCCCCCGTCACCGCCATGGCCCTCACCCCCGCAGGGGACGGCTACTGGCTCGTGCTCGCCGACGGTGGCGTGCACTCGTTCGGCTCGGCCTCGTTCCACGGATCGCTTCGCGGAGAGACCGGCACGAGAGTCGTCGGGGTCGACTCGAGCCCGACGGGAGGCGGCTACTGGCTCGTCACCGAGTCCGGCTCCGTCCACGCCTTCGGCGACGCCCGCTGGCACGGCTCGCCATTCGGGCTTCACCCGGCCCATCCCGTCGTCGGCATCCGCCGCTCGCAGGGCGGGGCCGGCTACCTGGTCCTCGGGGAGCGAGGCGCCGTGTGGGCCTTCGGGGACGCCGTCGACTGCGGCCAGCCCCTCGACCGGCTCGGGCGCTACGACACCGTCTCGCTCGAGACCTGCCCGAAGAAGGGCTACTGGGTGGTCGCCCGCGACGGCGCCGTGTACAGCTATGGCGACGCCTTCTACCACGGCGGCGCCAACTGAGCCGCGCCGGATGTGAGCGACCGGGCCCTCGCAGGTAGCCTTCGCCCATGGCAGACCAGACGGTGACCGCGGGCCGGGGCGGCCGCAGCGGCGCGGCCGCTCCTCACGACCACTCGATGGCCGCCCGCCTCCGGACGCTCGAGGAGCGCAAGGAGCAGGCGCGCAACCCCGGCACGGACCGGGCGGTCCAGTCCCAGCGCGCCAAGGGCAAGATGCTCGCCCGCGAGCGGATCGAGTACCTCCTCGACGAAGGCTCCTTCCAGGAGATCGACCTCCTCGTCCGGCACCGCTTCACCGGGATGGGACTCGAGCGCTCCCGTCCCTGGACCGACGGCGTCATCACCGGCTTCGGCACCATCGACGGCCGCCGCGTGTGCGTGTTCAGCCAGGACTTCACGGTCTTCGGCGGCGCCCTCGGCGAGGCGCACGCCGAGAAGATCCAAAAGCTCATGGAGCTCGCCGTCGACGTCGGCGTGCCGGTCATCGGCCTCGGCGACTCCGGCGGCGCACGCATCCAGGAGGGCGTCGTCTCCCTGCACGGCTACGGCGGCATCTTCTTCCGCAACGTCCTCGCCTCGGGCGTCGTACCGCAGATCTCGGTGATCCTCGGGCCGTGTGCCGGCGGCGCCGTCTACTCGCCCGCCATGACGGACTTCATCTTCATGGTGCACGAGACGAGCCACATGTTCATCACCGGTCCCGACGTCGTGAAGACCGTGACCGGGGAGTCGGTGAGCCTCGAGCAGCTCGGCGGGGCGATGAGCCACGCCACCCGCTCGGGGGTGGCCACCTTCGTCGCCGCCGACGAGCAGGCGTGCCTCGACGACGTCCGCTACCTGCTCTCGTTCCTGCCCTCGAACAACCTCGAGGTGCCCCCCATGGCCGAGCGCCCGGTGGACGCCGAGGACGAGGTGCCCGAGCTGCGCGACATCGTCCCGCCGAGCCCGAACCAGCCCTACGACATGCGCAAGGTGATCTCGCTCGTCGTCGACGACGGCGAGTACGTCGAGTACTTCCCCCACTGGGCCGGGAGCATCACCTGTGGCTTCTCCCGCATCGCCGGGCGCGTCGTCGGGATCGTCGGGAACCAGCCGGCGGTCCTCGCCGGCGTGCTCGACATCGACTCCTCCGAGAAGGCCGCCCGCTTCGTGAGGACCTGTGACGCCTTCAACATCCCGCTCGTCACCTTCGTCGACGTCCCCGGCTTCATGCCGGGGACCGACCAGGAGTACGGCGGCATCATCCGCCACGGCGCCAAGCTGCTCTACGCCTACTGCGAGGCGACGGTCCCCCGGATCCAGGTGATCACCCGCAAGGCCTACGGCGGCGCCTACGTCGTCATGGACTCGAAGTCCATCGGGACCGACTTCGCCTTCGCCTGGCCGTCGGCCGAGCTCGCCGTCATGGGCCCGCAGGGCGCGGTCGAGATCGTCTACCGGCGGGAGCTCGCCGACTCGGCGGACCCGGCGGCCCGCCGGTCCGAGCTCGTCGAGGAGTACACCGAGCGCTACGCCAATCCCTACGTGGCGGCCGAACGGGGCTTCGTCGACGACGTGATCGACCCGGCCGACACCCGCAGGGTGCTCACGAGGTCCCTCGAGCTCCTCGCCTCCAAGCGGGAGGAGCTGCCGCGGCGCAAGCACGGGAACATCCCGCTGTGAGGGTCCGATGAGCGGCGGGGATGACGACGCCCCTCGCCCAGTGGCAGAGGGTGCCCTCGCCGCCGACCCGGCGGTCGTGGCCGCCATCGCGGCTGCCGTGGAGGCGGTCTGGCCCCGCCCGCAGGTGGAGGCCCGCCCCGGAGAACGGGGGGCGCCCGAGTACGTCTGGCGCTTCTCGGGCAGGTGGTGGTCGAAGCCGGTCCCGCTCCGCCGTGACCGGCCCTGGGCGACCCACAACAAAGAGCACGGACAGGTCGGCACCGAGGGCGCCTGAACGGCCGGACGGGCTGCTGCGCCCGGCGCTCAGATCGCCGAGACCCGGCGGTGCTCCTCGGTCAGCTCGACGAGGGCCGAGAGGATCTCGGCGATGGCGAAGTCCTTCGGGGTGAACACGGCCCGCACGCCGGCTTCGACGAGGGCGCGGCGGTCGGGCTCGGGGATGATGCCGCCGACCACGACCGGGGCGTCGACGCCCTCTGATCGGAGAGCCCCGAGCACGTCGGGGACGAGCTCGAGGTGGGAGCCCGAGAGGATGGACAGCCCGACGACGTCGACGTCCTCCTCGAGGGCGGACGCCGCGATGCGGGCGGGAGTGGACCGGATGCCCTCGTAGACGACCTCGAAGCCGGCGTCTCGTGCGGCGACGGCGATCTGCTCGGCGCCGTTCGAGTGGCCGTCGAGCCCGGGTTTGGCCACGAGGAGGCGGGGCGGCCCGCCGGGGAGCGCCCTCGCCCGGGCGGCGGCCGTCTTGAGCTCGGCGCCCCGGTGCCCGGCGCCGCCGGCCACGCCGGTCGGCGCCCGGTACTCGCCGAACACCTCCCTCAGCGCCCCGGCCCACTCGCCGGTCGTGCCGCCGGCATGGGCGAGGGCGATGGTCGCCGGCATGAGGTTCCCGCCGTCCACGGCCACCCGCCTCAGCTCGTCGACAGCGGCGAGCACGGCGCTCTGGTCCCGTGACGCCCTCCAGCGGGCGACGTCCTCGCGCAGCTCCGCCTCGACGGCGGGGTCGACGGTCAAGATGGCCGACTCCGCCTCGCCCGCGCCGGAGAGCAGCGAGGGCTCGCTGTCGGTGAAGGCGTTGACCCCGACGACGGTCTGCTCGCCCGACTCGATCCGCCGCAGTCGCTCCGCCTGGCTCGCCACGAGCCGGGACTTGAGCTCGTCGATCGCCTCGAAGGCGCCGCCGAGCTCGAGGACCTCGTCGAGCTCACGGCGGGCGCCATCGGCGATCTCGGCCGTCTTCTCCTCGATCACCCTCGAGCCGTCGAAGATGTCCTCGTACTCGAGCAGGTCGGACTCGTAGGCGAGGACCTGCTGGATCCGAAGCGACCACTGCTGGTCGAAGGGTCGGGGCAGCCCGAGGGCCTCGTTCCAGGCCGGGAGCTGGAGCGCCCGGGCGCGGGCCGAGCGCGAGAGCGTCACGCCGAGCGCCTCGAGGACGATGCGCTGAAGGTTGTTCTCCGGCTGCTGCTCGGTGAGGCCGAGCGAGTTCACCTGGACGCCGTAGCGGAAGCGGCGCAGGCGTTCGTCCTCGACGCCGTAGCGGCGGGTGCAGATCTCCTCCCAGAGCCGGGAGAACGCCCGCATCTTGCAGGTCTCCTCCACGAAGCGGATCCCGGCGTTGACGAAGAAGCTGATCCGTCCGACGACAGCCGGCATCTCCTCCGGCGGCACCTGGCCGGAGGCGGCGACCGCGTCGAGCACGGCGACGGCGGTGGCAAGCGCGTAGGCGACCTCCTGGACCGGCGTGGCGCCCGCCTCCTGCAGGTGGTAGCTGCAGACGTTGATCGGGTTCCACTTGGGGACGTTGCGCACCGTGTGGGCGATGAGGTCGACCGTGAGCCTCAGGCTGGCCGTCGGCGGGAAGATGTAGGTGCCCCGGGAGAGGTACTCCTTCACGAGGTCGTTCTGGGTCGTCCCCTTCAGCTGGCGCGGGTCCACACCGGTGTCCTCGGCGTGGGCCACGTAGCAGGCGAGCAGCCACGGGGCCGTGGCGTTGATCGTCATCGAGGTGTTCATCTCGCCGACGGGGATGTTCTCGAACAGCTCGGCCATGTGTCCGAGGTGGGCGACGGGGACGCCCACCTTGCCGACCTCGCCCGCCGCCTCGGGGGCGTCGGGGTCGTAGCCGATCTGGGTCGGCAGGTCGAAGGCGATGGAGAGCCCGGTCTGGCCCTTCTTGAGATTGCGGCGGTACAGCTCGTTCGAGGCCCGGGCGGAGGTGTGCCCCGAGTACGTCCGCATCACCCAGGCCTTGTCGGTCATCTGGGGCAGCCTAGGAGCGCGGGTACTCGTAGAAGCCGGCCCCCGACTTCCGCCCGAGCCGGTCGGCGGCGACCATGCGGCGCAGGCGGGGGACCGCCGCGTAATTGGGATCGCGGAACTCCTCGTAGAGGGCGTCCAGGATGGCGAGGGAGGTGTCGAGCCCGACGAGGTCGAGCAGGGCGAACGGCCCCATCGGGAAGCCGCAGCCGCCCTTCATCGCCTCGTCGATGTCCTCCATCGCGGCCACCCCGCTCTCGAGCAGGCGGACGGCGTTGTTGAGGTACGGGAAGAGGAGGGCGTTCACGACGAAGCCCGCCTGGTCCTTCACCGTGACCGCCCGCTTGCCGCAGGCCTCCACGAAGCCGACCGCCTCGGCGATCGTCTCGTCCGAGGCGCTCAAGGGCCGCACCACCTCGACGAGGCCCATGCGGGGGGCCGGGTTGAAGAAGTGGATGCCGCAGACCCGCTCGGGCCGGCCGGTCTCCATCGCCATCTCGATGACCGGCAGGGTCGAGGTGTTGGTGGCGAGCAGGGTGTGGTCGTCGCAGACGCGGTCGAGCTCGGAGAACAGGTGGCGCTTGGTCGCGAGGTCCTCGACGACCGACTCGATGACCAGGTCGCAGTCCGACAGGTCGTGCAGGTTGTCGGTCGCCCGGATGCGCCCGAGGGTCTCGCTGCGCTCCTCGGCCGACAGGGTTCCCTTGTCGACGCCCTTGTTGAGCGAGCGCTCGATGTTGGCGAGGGTGCCCTCTGCGGCGGAGCGCTCCCTCGAGCGCAGGATGACCTCGTGGCCTGCCATGGCGGCGACCTCGGTGATGCCGCCGCCCATGATCCCCGAGCCGACGACGCCGACCTTCTTGACCGTCATAGAGAGATGTTACCGGAGAGTCTCTTAGGCGGGCGAGCCCGGATCTCGCGCTGCACGCCCATGGCCTCCGAACGTGCGTTCGGGTAAACTCGGCGGGTGGCCGCGCCCGATCCGCTCTCCTCGTTCCACCCGGCGGTGGCCGAGTGGTTCCGCCGGCGGTACCCGGGCGGGCCGACCGAGGCGCAGGCTGCCGGCTGGGCGGCGGTGGCCGCCGGCGAGGACACCCTCATCGCGGCGCCCACCGGGTCGGGCAAGACGCTGGCGGCCTTCCTCGTCGCGATCGACCGCTGCTACCGGGCGGCCGAGCGGGGCGAGGGCCGGCGCGGCACCGACGTCGTCTACGTCTCGCCTCTCCGGGCGCTCACCGTCGACGTGGCCGAGAACCTCGTCGGACCGCTCGCCGAGATCGCCGAGGTCGCCCGGGAGCTCGGCTGCCGGGTGCCGGACATCCGGGTGGCGGTGCGCAACGGGGACACGCCCCAGTCCGAGCGCGCCGCCATGTTGCGCGAGCGCCCCGAGATCGTGGTGACGACCCCGGAATCGCTCTACCTCCTCCTCACCTCGGTGCGCGGCCGGGAGCTGCTCGGCTCGGTGCGGACGGTGATCGTCGACGAGATCCACGCCCTCGCCCGGGACAAGCGGGGATCGCACCTCGCGCTCAGCCTCGAGCGGCTGGAGCGCGCCGTGCGCAGCTGGCGGGAGGCGCACGAGCCCCGAGCCGGGCTCGGCGGCGGGAGGGGTCCGAGGCCGGTGCGGATCGGCCTGTCGGCCACCCAGCGCCCGATCTCCACCATCGCCCGGCTCCTCGTCGGCGTCGGCGACGACCGCAGCCGGCCCGACGGCTCCCCGCGCTGCACCGTCGTCGACGTGGGACACCGCCGGGCTCTCGACGTGGCGATCGAGCTGCCCGACGACGAGCTCGGCGCCGTCTTCACCCATGAGCAGTTCGCCGCCGTCCTCGAACGGGTCGCCGAGCACGTCCGCGCCCACCGGACGACACTCGTCTTCGTGAACACCCGTCGCCTGGCCGAACGGGTGGCGCACCGCCTCGGCGAGCTCGTCGGCGACGACCTCGTGCAGGCACACCACGGGAGCCTCTCGATGGAGCGACGGCTCCGGGTCGAGAGCCGCCTTCGCGAGGGCGACCTGAAGGCGGTCGTCGCCACCGCCTCCCTCGAGCTCGGCATCGACGTCGGGCCGGTCGACCTCGTCTGCCAGATCGGGTCCCCCCGGGCCATCTCGACCTTCCTCCAGCGCGTCGGCCGGGCCCAGCACCACGTCGGCGGGACACCGACGGGGAGGCTCTACCCCGAGACGCGGGACGAGCTCGTCGAGTGCACCGCCCTGCTGGCGGCGACGAAGGAGGGGGAGCTCGACGCCGTGCTGCCTCCCGTCGCCCCCCTCGACATCCTCGCCCAGCAGGTCGTCGCCGAGGTGGCCTCGGCCGGGCCGGAGGGGATCGGCGAGCGGGCGATGCTGGAGCTCGTGCGGGCCTCGGCCCCCTACTCCGCCCTGTCGGAGGACGACTTCGAGCGCGTGCTCGGCCTCGTCTCCGAGGGCGTCCAGACCGGCCGGGGACGGCGCGGCGCCTACGTGCACCGCGACCGGGTGAACTCCGTCCTCCGGCCGAGGAGGGGCGCCCGGCTGACGGCCGCCACCTCGGGCGGTGCCATCCCGGAGCTGGCGGACTACCGGGTCGTCCTCGAGCCGGAGGAGACCTTCGTCGGGACGGTGAACGAGGACTGGGCCGTCGAGTCGATGGCGGGCGACGTCTTCCTCCTCGGCAGCCACACCTGGCGGATCCGCCGCGTCGAGTCGGGCACGGTGAGGGTCGTCGACGCCGAGGGCGCCCCGCCCTCGGTGCCCTTCTGGCTCGGCGAGGCGCCGGCTCGCACCGCCGAGCTCTCGAAGGCCGTCTCCGACCTCCGTCTCGAGGTGGAGCGGGCGCTCGACGAGTCGGTCGCGGCCGCCGTCACGAGGGTCCGCCAGCTCTCGGGCGTCGACGACCGGGCCGCCGAGCAGGTCGTCAGCTACCTCGCCACGGCCAAGCAGGAGCTCGGCAGGCTGCCGACGATCGACCGCTTCGTCGTCGAGCGCTTCTTCGACGACACCGGCGGGATGCAGCTCGTCGTCCACTCCCCGAGGGGAGCCAGGGTGAACCGGGGCCTCGGGCTGGCGCTTCGCAAGCGCTTCTGCCGCTCGTTCGACTTCGAGCTGCAGGCCGCCGCCAGCGACGACGCCGTCGTGCTCTCGCTCGGGCCGCAGCACTCCTTCCCCCTGCCCGAGGTGCTCTCCCACCTCTCGCCGCGCTCGGTCACCGAGACCCTCGAGCAGGCCGTCCTCCCGACGCCGATCTTCGGGTCGCGCTGGCGCTGGAACCTCTCCCGCTCGCTCGTCGCCCCGCGGTTCCGCGGCAGCCGGCACCTGCCGCCGGCCATCCAGCGGATGGAGGCCGACGACCTGATGGCCGCCATCTTCCCCATGCTGGCCGCCTGCCAGGAGAACGTCTCGGGGCCGATCGTCATCCCCGACCACCCCGTCGTCCGCCAGACGATGGACGACTGCATGACCGAGTCGATGGACCTCGCCGCCCTCACCGCCCTGCTCGAGGCCCTGGCCGACGGCAGGGTCGAGCCGCACTTCGTCGACTCGGTCGGGCCTTCCATCCTCGCCGAGGAGATCCTGAACGGCCGGCCCTACACCTACCTCGACGACGCCCCGCTCGAGGAGCGCCGGACCCGGGCGGTCCAGACGCGGCGCGGCATCCCGCTCGAGGCGCGGGACCTCTCGCGGCTCGATCCCTCGGTCGTGGCGGCGGTGGCCGCACAGGCGCGCTCGGATCCCCGCAACGCCGACGAGCTGCACGACGTGCTGCTCACCGAGCTCACCTTCGAGCCGGAGCGCTCCCTCGAGGCCTTCTTCGACCGCCTCGTGGCCGACGGCCGGGCCTTCTCGGTCCTCGTCGGGACGGGAGCCGGCGGGGAGCTGCGGTGGGCGGCCCGCGAGCGCCGGCGGGCCCTCGAGGCGCTGATGCCGGCGGCCCGCTTCCAACCCGACCTCGGCCTTCCCGACGGGCTCGCTCCGGAGGCCGAGGTCCTGCCCGAGGACGTCCTCGCCGATGCCGTGCGAGCCGCCCTCCACGTCTCCGAGCCGCTGTCCACCGCCGAGCTCGCCGAGCGCGTCGGCATCGGCCGGGATCGCGAGCGCGAGGTGCGCACCGCCGTCGCCCGCCTCGAGCAGGAGGGATCGATCCTGCAGTGCCGCGTCGGAGAGGACCCGACCGAGCGGTACGCCGCCCGTCACCTGCTCATGCGGATCCACGCCCGGATGCGCGACGGCGCCCGGCGGTCGATCGAGACGGCGAGCCCGCAGCAGTTCATGGCCTTCCTTCTCGCCTGGCAGCACGTCGGTCCGGGCAACCGGCTGCTCGGCTCGGGAGGGGTGGCCGAGGTCGTCGAGCAGCTCCAGGGCTTCGAGGCGCCCGTCGCCGCCTGGGAGGAGTCGATCCTTCCAGCGAGGGTGGCCTCCTACCAGCCGGCGCTCCTCGACGAGCTCTGCTCCGGCGGCGAGGTCGGCTTCGGCCGCCTCGGCGTGCGGGCGGCCGAGAGCACCGCCGAGCCGGAGGCCCGCCCGCAGCGGCGCCCCGGCCTCATGCCCTCGCCCGCCACGCCCCTGTCGCTGTTCCGCAGAGAGGACGCCGACTGGCTGCTCGCCGCCCTGAGGGGCGAGTCGCGGCCGACGCCGCCAGCGGTCGGCGCCCCGGCCGACGTGCTGGCAGCGCTGTCGGAGCGGGGAGCGCTCTTCCTCGGAGACCTCTGCAGCGTCACGGGGCGCATGCCGGTCGAGGTGGCCGACGCCCTCTGGGACGGCATCGCCCGGGGCCTCGTGACAGCGGACGGCTTCCAGGCCGTCCGCGTGCTCCTCGGCGGGAGGGCCCGCCTCGGCAACCTCGTCGGCACGGGGCTCCCCTCCTCGGTGGCCGGCCTGCGGAGCCGGGCGGGACGCCCGTTCCCCCGGCCGGAGCGCCGCGGTCCCCGTCCGCGCGTGCGCCCGGCGCTCTCGGGGGGCAGGTGGTCCCTCCTCGGTGCCAACGTCGAGGGGTCCGACTACGACGCCGACGACCTCGCCGAAGCGCTCGCCGGCCAGCTGCTCCAGCGCTACGGGATCGTCTTTCGCGATCTCGCCCAACGGGAGCTGATCGGCATCGGCTGGAGGGAGGTCCTCTGGGCGCTCCGGCGACTCGAGGCGCGCGGCCTCGTCCGGGGCGGGCGCTTCGTCGCCGGCTTCACCGGCGAGCAGTTCGCCCTGCCGGAGGCCTACGAGCAGCTGCGGGCGGTCATCGCCTCGAGGACCGAGGGCTGCTCGGTGACGATCTCTGCCGCCGACCCGCTCAACCTCACCGGGGTCATCCTCCCCGGTCCACGCATCCCGTCGCTGCGGACCCGCTCGATCACGCTCGTCGACGGGGCGCTCGAGGCGCCCCGGCCGGGCACCGCCTCGCTCAGCGCAGGTTGACGGAGCACCGGCGTCCCTCCCGCCGGCGCTCCGTCACTCCACGAGGCGCCACGCCGCGCTGGTGCGCGGCGTGGCGACCGGTCCGGTTCCCGAGATGATGTCGAAGACGACCGGGGGGGCCGATGCCCACAGCGGCACCGAGAACAGCGGTCGCCGCGTCGACCCGATCCGCCGGAAGACGGGGCGGGCGACCTCCGGCTCCGCCAGGATCGACGCGCCGGCGTCGGCCGGGCCGGGCGTCTCGACGCAGACGGCTCCACCGTCACGTCTCCGCTCCCTCGCCCTCGGCGCCGCCTCGGCTCCGTCCTCGGCCGTCCGTCGTCCCGCAGGCGGCCGGCGGTCCCGGTCCTCCTCCGGCTCGTCCGGGTCGACCGAGCGGTCGGCGAGCTCGCTGATGCGGGAGACGAGCGAGGCGGGGCTGAGGGGCTTCTCGAAGAAGTCGTCGGCCCCTCTCGAGCGGGCCTCGCTCTCGAGGCCGGACTCGTTGAACGAGGTCATCACCGCGATCGCGATGCCGGGCTGGGACGAGCGGGTCTCACGGACGAGGTCGAGGCCGTCGCGGCCCGGCAGGCGGAAGTCGGTGAGGAGGACGTCGAAGCGGTTCGTGGCGAGCAGGCTCGAGGCCTCGTCGGCGTCCACCGCCCAGGTGAAGTCGAAGCCGGCCCGGTCGAGCACCTTGGTCACGAATACGGCAGCGGACTCGTCGTCCTCGACGACGAGGACCCGCCGTTGACCCCGATGATCTTCTGTCGTCCCCACTGTCACCCCTCGATCGAAGTTGGACGGTGAGGGGCCCTGCCCCCGCGGGCCCCATCACCTCCAAAGGAGTGATCCGCCCCCCTACGGATCCCCCGATCCGGAGAGCCTGCCCTCGCTCACTCTCTCCGGGACAGGCGCTCAACCCCCCTCGCCTGAGCGCCTGTCAACGGGGGACATCTTCGCGGGGGCGGGTGAGGGTACGGTTCGCGGGCAGTTGCAGTCCCGTTGCAGTCTGACCGGCAATACTTACCGGCAGGTAAGAGGATCCGGAGCGGTCCCGATCCTCAGCCGGTGGGGGGCCGGTAGCGGTAGCCGAAGCCCCGCAGCGTCTCGATCGGGGTGTCCGGCCCGCTCTCCCATCCGAGCTTGCGCCGGAGCCTGAGGACGGTGAACTTCACCCTGTCGGGTCCCGTGGCGGTCGGGTCGCGCCAGGCGAGCCGTAGCAGCTGCTCGGGCGAGAGGACCTGGCCGCGGTGGCTCATGAGGGTCTCGAGGAGGCGGAACTCGGTCGGCGTGAGCTCGACGGGTCGGCCGCCCACCTTCACGACGTGGAGGTCGAAGTCGACCTCGACCCCGTGCTCGGCGACCCGCCTGCCAGCCGGCGGGTCAGCCGGGTCGTCCTCGTGCCGCGGGCCGCCCCCGTTGCGGGCACGGCGCCCCTCGCGGCGCAGGAGCGCCTCCACCCGGGCGAGCAGCTCGGCGTTGCCGAAGGGCTTGGTGAGGTAGTCGTCCGCCCCCGAGCGCAGCCCGCGGACCTTGTCGCTCTCGGAGTCCCGTGCGGTGAGCACGAGGATCGGGGCCGAGCTCAGGTCCCGGAGGCGCTCGATGATCGTCCAGCCGTCGAGGGTCGGCAGGCCGACGTCGAGGATGACGAGGTCGGGCCGCTCGTCGTGGAAGCGGCGGAGGCCCTCGCGGCCGTCGCCGGTCGAGACGACGCGGTAGCCGGCCCGCTCGAGCAGGGTCCGGACGACGCGGGCGATGTCCTCGTCGTCCTCGATGTTGAGCACGCAGTACTGGTGCTCAGCCACCTCCGCCCTCCTCCCCGGCGTCCGGCCGGACAGGCGGGAACGGGTCGGACTCGTCGGCGTCGGCGTCCGGCGCGAGGGGGAGCCGGGCGATCACCGTCGTCCCCCCGCCCTCGGTCGAGCGGAGGGTGATCGTCCCGCCGTGCAGCTCGACGATGGCGCGCGCCACCGAGAGCCCGAGGCCGGAGCCCGGGATGCGGGAGGAGCGGGCGTTGCTCGCGCGGTAGAAGCGCTCGAACAGCGACTGCTGCTCCCGCTGGGGGACGCCGATCCCGTTGTCGCCGTCGGCTACG
>JAKACF010000207.1 GCA_021821585.1 Actinomycetes bacterium | reverse complement strand
GGCCCCCGAGCGCCGTAGCAGCGCCTTGGCCCGGGCGACGACCTCGGCGAGGGAGAAGGGCTTGGCGACGTAGTCGTCGCCCCCGGCGCCGAGGCCGGCGACGAGGTCCTCCACCTCCCCCTTGGCCGTGAGGAAGAGCACCGGGACGTCGATCCCGTCGGCCCGCATCCGGCGCGTGACCTCGAGGCCGTCGAGGTCGGGCAGCATGACGTCGAGGACCACGAGGTCGAAGTGCTCCTCCTGGACCCTCGTGAGGGCGTCGCGGCCGGTCCGGGCCTCGGCGACCTCGTAGCCCTCGTAGCGCAGCACGGTGGCGACGGTGTCGACGAGGGACGGCTCGTCGTCCACCACGAGGATGCTCATGCGCCCGCCCTCGGGAGGGCGAAGTAGGCGATCGCCACCAGCTGGAGGCCCGCCCCGAGGAGGGTGAGGGCGTGGAAGACCTCGTGGAAGCCGAACACGGCCGGGGAGGGGTCGGGGCGCTTGCGGGCGTAGACCACGGCCCCGGCGCTGTAGGCGAGACCGCCGGCGAGAAGCACGAGGAAGCCCGGCCAGCTCATCCCCCGGCCGAGCTCGGGGACGACCGCCAGCGCCGACCAGCCGACCACGACATAGGGCAGGGCGACGAGCCACGCCGGGACGTCGAGGCGCGCCTGGCGGAGCACGATGCCAGCAAGCGCCCCTCCCCAGACGAGCGCCAGCACGAGCCCCCTCGCGCCGCCCGAGAGGGAGAGGACGGCGACGGCGGTGTAGGTACCGGCGATGGCGAGGAAGATCGTGGTGTGGTCGAGCCGGCGCATGGCCCGGCGCCCCCGCGGCCCGAGCGGCGCCTGGTGGAACAGCGCGCTCACGCCGAACAGGGCCAGCATGCACGCGACGTAGCAGGAGAGCGCCGCCTCGTCGCCGGCGCTCGGCCCGTGGGCGACGAGGACGGGGCCGGCGGCGAGGAAGGCGACGAAGCCGACCGTGTGCAGCCGCCCCCGCCAGCGCGGCCGCACGGCCTCTGCGGCGGCCCCCTCAGGTCGGTGAGCTGGTGCGAGCACGCCGCAAGTGTGCCAGAGCCGCGCGGCGGCGCCGGACCCGGCGGGCGGCGCGCCGGCCTCTCAGGGGGCTCTCAGCACGCGCTGTTCGCCCGCACAGCCGGCCGGGCAAAAGTAGGAGACGGCCCGCTGGGCCGCGAGCCCTCTCCCGCCGGCGGCCCGTAGGCTACGGGCGGTCCTCGAGCCCACCACACGGACGACGATGCGAACCCGAGACTTCACCGGCCCTCAGACGACCGGCGTGCCGGCGAAGCCGGAGCCAGCCGGTCCCGGTCCGAACCACCGCAAACTCAACTACCTCCAGCGCCGGCGGATTCGGCGCAAGCAGCGCCGGGAGCGGCGGCGCGCCCGCAGCACGATCGTCGGCCGCCACCCCTTCTCGAGCGGCCTCCTCGCGGCGGTGATCCTGCTCACCCCGGTGTGGGTCTCGATCGGCTCCGCCCTCACCGACCCGACCCTCGGCGTGACCCTCCCGGGCCGCTTCGCCGAGTGGGCCCGTGAGCACGGCGCGGGCGGCTTCGTCGCCTGGGCGGAGAACATCTACTACTCCCACGTCCAGCCCCCCGTCGGCGGCAAGCCGCCGAAGGGCGCCATCCCGCCCGCCACCGCGGCCGCCCCGGCCACGACGGCGGCGCCGGCGCACGCGGCGCTCACCCCGCTCCCCGAGCCGCCACCCATCAAGCCGATCGCCTCGCCGCCGCTCCCGGGCGAGGGCCAGTGGCACGCCGTCGGGCGCAAGGTGGACGGCGTGCCGGCGGTCTACGAGGCCTTCCTCCGGCCCGACGCCATCCACACGAGCCTCGTCGCCGGCGTCGCCTGGATGGACACCCGCCTGCTGAGGGCGACGCTCTACTCGGGCAGCATCATCCCCGGCGGCGGCCCCTACCGCTACACCGCCCCGATCCGCCCCGGCGCGGCCCGGAGCCTCGTCGCCGCCTTCAACGCCGGCTTCCTCATGAGCAACGCCGAGGGCGGCTACTACACCCAGCACAAGATGATCTTCCCGCTGCGCACCGGTGCCGCCTCGGTCGTCGTCTACAAGAACGGCTCGGTGAAGATCGGCGCCTGGGGCGGTGCCCTCCACATGACCAGCCAGGTCGTCTCGGTCCGCCAGAACCTCCGGCTGCTCGTGCAGCACGGCAAGCCGGTGCCCGGCCTCAACCCCTACGACAACTACGTCTGGGGGGCGACCCTCGGCGGCGCCGACGACGTCTGGCGGTCGGGGATCGGCCAGACCGCCGACGGCGCGCTCGTCTACGTCGCAGGGCCGGGCCTCAACATCACCTCGCTCGCCAACCTGCTCTCGAGGGCGGGGGCGGTGACCGGCATGGAGCTCGACATCAACACCGACTGGGTCGACTTCGCCGCCTTCACGCCCTCCACGCCGACCGGCCTCGCCACGGCCGCCAACGGCAAGAACCTGCTCTCGGACATGGCCGGGGCGCCCGACCGCTACTTCGCCTCCTGGTGGGCGAGGGACTTCTTCACGATGTCGGCCCGCTGAGCGGGGCTCAGCCGGGCAGGCGGCGGAAGACCGGGCGCGGGAGCAGCCGGAGCAGGAGGAAGGCCGGGCCGAGGGCGGGCGGGACGTAGACGACCCGCCGGTCGGCCTCGAGCGCCCCGAGGACCGCCCGGGCGACGTCGGCCGCCTCGCTCGACAGCGGAGCCGGCTTCATCCCGGCGGTCATCCTGGTCCGGACGAATCCCGGGCGGACGATCGTCACCGCCACGCCCGTCCCCGCCAGGGCGTCGCCGAGCCCGAGGGCGAACCCGTCGAGGGCGGCCTTGCCGGCGCCGTAGACGAAGTTCGCCCGCCGCACCCGGAGCCCGGCGACCGAGGAGAGCACGACGATGCGGCCGTAGCCCTGGCTCGCCATCCGGCGGGCGAAGCCGGCCGTGACGGCCGCCGGCCCGCTGGCGTTGGCGGCGAACATCTCCTGGACGAGAGCGGGTGTGAGCCGGTCGAGGTCGGCGGTGCCGAGCAGCCCGGTCGCCACGACGAGGAGGTCGACCGGGCCGAGGGCGGCCTCGGTCTCCTCGAGCAGGCGCTCGATGTCCTCGCTGCGGCCGACGTCGCAGGAGACGAGGTGGACCTGCCTCACCCCCGCCCGCTCGAGCCGTTCGCCCGCCGACGCCAGCCCGGCAGGGTCCCGACCCGCCAGGACGACCCGCTCGAGGCGCCGGGAGGCGAGCGCCTCGAGCACCTCGAGCCCGATCTCCGAGCTCCCGCCGAGCAGCACCGCCGACTGCGGCATCCCCGTGGCGTCGATCATCGCCTCATGCCTTTCTCAGATGGAGCCGCCGGCTCAGGTCCGACTGGAACAGCCCGGCGGGGTCGAGCTCGTCGCAGGCGCGCCGCCACTCGTGAAGGCGCGGGTACATCTCGGAGACGAGCTCGGGCCGGAGCCGGCCATCCTTCGCGAAGTAGACCCGGCCGCCGTGCGAGGCGACGAGCTCGTCGAAGCCGTCCAGCAGCGCGCCGAGGCCGGGACTCGACAGCGGCAGGTCGAGCGCCAGCGTCCAGCCCGGGGCGGGGAAGGAGAGCGGCGCCGGGTCGGCGGCACCGAAGCGCTTCAAGACGGCGAGCAGCGACGGGAGGCCGCGTGCGCTGAGCGCCTCCAGCACCTGGCGCACGACCACCTCTGCACCGAAGGGCACGACGAACTGGTACTGGGTGAACCCGGCCGGCCCGTACAGGCGGTTCCAGGAGCCGACCCCGTCGAGGGGGTGGAAGTAGGTGCCGAGCGACTGGAGCTCCCCCATCCTGCGGCGCGGCGCCTTGCGGAACCAGAGCTCGTTGAATGCGGTGACGACCGGGCGGGAGGGCAGCCGGAACGGCGGCGTGAACGGGACGCGTGCGAGCTCGCGGGGCGAGAAGCGGAGAGGGTCCTCCACCCGCCGGGGCGCCGCAGCCTGGAGATCGGCCAGGCTGGCGTGGTTGGCGCGGGTGAGCACGCCCCGGCCGAGCCCGGCCCCGCCCTTCAGGCAGTCGATCCAGGCGACCGAGTAGCGGTACTGCTCGTCCCGCTCGGTCATGAGGCTCATGCACTCCTCGAGGTCGGCGCCCCGCTCGGTGTCGACGAGCATGGAGGAGGTCTCGATCGGCACGAGCTCGACGGTGGCGTCGAGGACGACGCCCGTGAGTCCCATCCCGCCGACGGTGGCCCAGAAGCCCTCGCCCTCTGCCGCCGGCGCGAGCAGCCGCTCACCGGCCGAGGAGGCGAGCCGGATGGAGCGGACCCATGAGCCGATCGACCCGTCGACGTGGTGGTTCTTGCCGTGCACGTCGGCCGCGATGGCGCCTCCGAGGGTGACCTGGCGGGTCCCGGGCGTCACTGGCACGAAAAAGCCGCGGGGCACCGAGAAGCGGAGCAGCCCCTCGATGCTGAGGCCCGCCTCTGCCCGGCACAGCCCGCTCGAGTCGTCGAAGCCGAGCACCTCGTCGAGCCCGGTCAGGTCGAGCACCCTCCCGCCGGCGCTCGAGGCGGCGTCCCCGTAGGACCGTCCGAGCCCGCGGGCGAGCACCCTCGTCCCCTCGCCCGCCGCCCTCGCCACGATGGCGGCCGCCTCGTCGGTGGTGGCGGGGCTCAGCACCTCGGCCGCGGAGGCGGGTCGCCCGCCCCAGCCGGCGAGCAGCCGGCGGGCCGGCGCGCTCACGCGGCGAAGGTGACGAGCATGAGCACGAGCCAGGCGGCGCCGAGGCCCTGCAGGAGCCGGTCGTGGAGGGCGAGGTCCTCGGGGGCGCCGCCCCTGCCCTCGCCGAGCGCCCTCGAGAGCACGAGGACCGCGAGTGCGAAGGGCACGACCGTGGCCAGCATGAACGGTCCGCCGACGCCCCGGGCCGGCATCGAGGCCCAACGCTCGATCGCCCAGCCGGAGTAGGCGACGACCGTGACGCCGGCCGAGACCCAGCGGACCGCTGCCAGGAACTCCTCCCGGTACCAGCCGAGCGAGGCCCGGTGGCCCGCCCCGCCGTCCCCGAGGACCATGAGCTCGGCGGTTCGCTTGCCCGAGGCGATGAGGAGCGAGCCGGCGCAGGCGACGACGAGGAACCAGGGCGAGATCGGGATGTGGGCCGCCACCCCGCCGGCGACCGCCCTCAGCACGAAGCCGGAGGAGATGCAGAACAGCTCGAGCACCGGGACCCGCTTCAGCGCGAGGGAGTAGGCGAGGCTGACGGCGGCGTAGCCGGCCACGACCGCGACGAGCGGCGGACCGGCGAGGACGCCCGCCGACAGCGCCGACAGCGCGAGCAGGGCGGCCCCGATGAGGACGGCGCCGGTCCGGCTGAGCTCGCCGCGGGCGACCGGGCGGAAGCGCTTTCGGGGATGGCGCCGGTCGGCCTCGGCATCGACGGCGTCGTTCACG
>JAKACF010000206.1 GCA_021821585.1 Actinomycetes bacterium | reverse complement strand
TCGACCACCTTGGCCGTGCAGACGAGGGCGCCCTGCTCGCCGTGCATGAACTGCGAGAGCGTCCAGTTCTGGCCCTCGACGCCGAGCTGCATCCACTCCTTGTCGCCCCACTTGGCGAGCGGGGTGCCCGATAGGTCGACGAGGGTGTGCAGCGGCGGGCCCATCATGATCTGCTGCTCGGCGACCATCTTCTCCTGGTCCACCTCGGTCTCCCAGGGGAGGTCGGTCTGGGCGTTCCACATCGAGGTCTTGGCCTTCTCGTACAGCCGGTCGAGCTTCGGGCGGGAACCCTTGTCGTAGTCCCAGGTGAAGATGGTCTCGTACTCCGAACGCACCGCATGGAGGAGCTCGTCGACGTCGGTGTTCGAGACCGACAGGATCGCCTCGATGTCGTCGACCTCCTCGCGGCCGATCATGTCGTCGAGATTGCTGGCCATCTGAGCGTGTCTCCCTGTTCGTCTGGTGGGTCGGACCTTGCACCCGACCCCTCTGCGGCGGTCAGGACGTGGATGCCCGGCAGGACGAAGCACCGGACGAGGCGCCGGGCGAGCTCCTCGTCGATCGGCTCTGGATGGAGGGCGAACGGCACGGCGCCCGAGCGGCGGCGGGTGCCGACGAGGCCCAGCTCGGGCGTGCCGACCGGGCAGGCGACGTAGGAGAGGACGAGGCGGGTCAGCCACTCGGCCACCCGCCGCCCCTCGGTCGCCTCGAGGTGGGGGGCGAGGTAGGGCCCGAGGAAGGCGGCCGTCACCTCGAGGAGGCGGTCGAGCCCGTGGAAGGAGACGGCCGGCAGGACGAGCTCGGGCTCCTCGGCGAGCAGCGTGCGCAGCCCCTCGTGGCGGGCGAGCTGCTCGGCCGAGGCGGTGAGGGCCGCGACGAGCAGCTCCTCGAGGCCGTCCGCCGCCTCGAGGCGGCCGGCGAGCTCGGCGAAGAACCCGCTCACCTCCGCCTCGATGAGGGCGCTGAAGATCTCGTCCCTGCCGCCGGGGAAGGCCCGGTAGACCGTCGCCCGGCTGACGCCGGCACCCCTCGCCACGTCGTCGACGGTGGTCTTCTGGACCCCGAAGCGCTCGACGCAGGAGAGGGCGGCTGCGAGTACCCGGGCCCTGGAGTCGCGCTGGTGCGGCGAGGGGGGGGAGCCGGCAACGGCGGCTCCGGGCCCGAGAGCTGGGTCGTGGAGGGCTGCCGGCGAACTGACGCCGGAGTGTGCGCGGTCCACGAGGGCGTAGCCCACTGTGAGACAATACGCCGGAATCTGTCTCAGCGTCAACCGCCCCGGCGGCCGGTGACCTCCGGCCGGGGGTCGGCGGCGGGCAGCAGCCCGGCCAGGAACTCGCTCCGCACGAGCTCCCGCACCTGCTCGGGGTCGGCGAGGTCCCATCCCCCCGGCGAGCCGATGAACGAGAGCGTCAGCCGGGCGACGTACTCGGCCGCCGCCGCCGGCTCGACCCCGTGGCGGAGGCGGTGGCCGGCGAAGCGCCCCTCGAAGAAGGCGGCCAGCAGGCCGATGAGGCCGGCCGACTCGAGCGAGAGCTGGGGCAGCAGCCGCTCCGGCTCGGTCTCGAGGATCTTCTGCAGGACGGCGTGCGCCTCGATCGAGCGGTGGGCGACCACGATGCCCTCGACGAGCAGCGTCTCGAGGTCCGGCGCGCCGGCCACGGCGTGGGCCAGGTTCTGGAAGAACCGGAGCGTCTCGTAGGTGATGACGGCGCCGACGAGCTCCTCGCGCCCTCCCGGGAAGTAGCGGTAGAGGGTCGCCCTCGAGACGCCGGCCGCACGGGCGGCGTCCTCGAGCGAGGTGGCGGCGACGCCCTTCTCGGCGATGCAGCGGTAGGCGCCCTCGAGCAGGCGGGTGCGGACGTCCTCTGCCACGACGCTCAGAGGCCGAGGAGCGCCTCGAGCCCCGTCGTGAGGCCCGGGAGCGAGCCGACCCGCCGCACCGCCAAGAGGACGCCGGGCATGAACGACGCCCGGTCGGTCGAGTCGTGGCGGATGGTGAGCGTCTCCCCGAGCGAGCCGAAGAGGACCTCCTGGTGGGCGACGAGACCGGGCAGCCGGACCGAGTGGATGCGGACCCCCCCGGCGGTGACGCCGCCCCGGGCGTGCTCCAGGCTGGTCCTCTCGGTCGGGTCCGCCGGGAGGGCGCCGGCCGAGCGCTGCGCCCGGGCGGACTCGATCCGCCGGGCCGTCTCGAGCGAGGTGCCCGAGGGGGCATCCCGCTTGCGGTCGTGGTGGAGCTCGATCACCTCGACGCTGTCGAAGTAGGGGGCGCACACCTCCGCGCAGCGCATCATGAGGACGGCGCCGATGGAGAAGTTCGGGACGAGCACGCAGTGGGCCTCCCCGCTGAAGAGCCGGGCCAGCTCGGCGCAGTCCTCCTCGCCGAGCCCGGTCGTGCCGGAGACGGCGTGCACGCCGTGCCCGGCGCACCAGGCGAGGTTCTCGCGGGCGGCCCGGGCGACGGTGAAGTCGACCGCCACCTCCACCCCGGCCGCCGAGAGGTCCTCTGGGTGAGCCGCCACCTCGATGAGCGACGGGCGCCCGACGAGGCGCGTGCCGGCGCCGGCCACCACGTCGCCGAGGTGCTGGCCGGCCGCCGCGGGGTCGACCGCCGCCACGAGCTCGAGGTCGTCGGTGGCCGCCACCGCGGCGCAGGCCGCCGCGCCCATCCGCCCCGCCGCCCCGAAGACGGCCACCCTCGTCATGGCCCCAACCTACCCGGCCCCGGGCCGGGCGTCCGGGGAGGCGGCCGGCGGCGCCTACCCGGGGAAGTCGTCGGGGGCGAAGGGCCCGACGACGGCGAGGACGCGGGGCGAGGCGAGCACGGCGGCGGCCGCCTCGCCGACGGCGTCGAGGCTGACGGCGTCGATGCGCCCGAGGAGCTCGTCGATGGTGAGGACGGTGCCGTGCAGCAAGAGGCTCGCCCCGATCCGGGACATGCGGGCGCCGGAGTCCTCGAGGGACAGGAGCAGGTCGGCCCGCAGGTGGCCCTTCGCGACCTCGAGCTCTCGGGGCGTCACGCCGCCGGCGGCCATCACGTCGAACTGCTGCTCGATGAGCTCGAGCACCTCACGGGCGTGGTCGGGGGAGGTGCCGACCGACACCGCCAGCATGCCGGCGTCGTCGTAGGCGACCCGGTCCGAGCCGATCGAGTAGGCGAGGCCCCGCTCCTCGCGCACCTCCTGGAAGAGGCGGCTCGAGAGGCCGCCGCCGAGGACGTGGTTGAGCGCCGCCAGGGCGAAGCGCTCGGGGGCGCTGCGTCTCGGCGCCCGCACCCCGTAGACGAGGTTGGCCTGCTCGGTCTCCTGGTGCTCGACGAGCCGGGTGGCGGCGGTCTCGCCCGGCGCCGTCCGCTCCGGCGGAGCGCCGCCCGCCCGGCCGGCGAAACGGGCCTCGATGCCGGCCGCCACGGCGTCGTGGTCGAGGTCGCCGGCGGCGGCCACGACCATGTTGGCGGGACGGTAGTGGCGCTCGAAGAACGAGCGGATCGACTCAACGCCGACGCCCTTTATGACCTCCGGGACGCCGAGCACCTCGCGGCCGAGCGGGTGGCCGGGGAACATGGCGCCGGCGAAGCGCTCCTGGACGACGTCGGCCGGCTCGTCGAGGTGCATGGCCACCTCCTCGAGGATCACCTGGCGCTCGGCGTCCACCTCGAGCGGGCGGAAGGCCGGCTCGCGCAGGATGTCGCAGAGGATGTCGAGGCCGAGGTCGAGGTGCTCGGCGAGGAGCCGCACGTAGAAGGTCGTGTACTCCTTGGTCGTGTAGGCGTTCATGTCCCCGCCGACGGCGTCGATCGCCTCGGCGATCTCGCGGGCCGAGCGCGCCTCGGTCCCCTTGAACAGCAGGTGCTCGAGGAAGTGCGAGAGGCCGGCCTCGGCCTCGGTCTCGTCCCGCGAGCCGGTCCCGACCCAGACTCCGACACAGGCCGAGGCGACCTCGGGCATCGCCTCGGTGACGAGGCGGATGCCCGAGGAGAGCCTCGAGACCCGGATCGAGCTCAGCGGTTGCCCCGGGGACGACGGCGGGGGCCGCCGTCGCCGCCCTCGCGGCGCCCCGCGCGGCGGTTGCCCGAGGAGGGGCGGGGCTCGGCGGCCTCGCCCGGACCGAGGTCCCCGTAGGTTGCGGCCACCTCGGCGTCGAACTCGTCCTCGAAGGAGGCCCGGCGGATGCCGCCCGAGCTGCCGTTCGGCGCCTCGGCCGAGCCGGGCTCTGCGGACTCGCCGCCGACGAGCGAGAGCGACACCTTGCCCTGGGGGTCGATGTCGTCGACCCGCACCTCGAGCTCCTGGCCGAGCTCGACCACGTCCTCCACCCGCTCGACCCTCTTGCCCTGGCCGAGGCGGGAGATGTGGACGAGGCCGTCGCGGCCCGGGAGGATGTTGACGAAGGCGCCGAACTTCGTGATGTTCACGACCTTGCCGGTGTAGTTGGCGCCCACCTCCGGCGTCGGCGGCTCGAGGATGAGCTCGATGCGGCGGCGGGCCTCGTCGACCGCGGCGCGCTCTTTCGCCCCGATCGTGACGGTGCCGACCACGCCGTCGTCGTCGACGGCGATGTCGGCGCCGGTCTCCTGCTGCATCGTGTTGATGACCTTGCCCTTCGGGCCGATGATCTCGCCGATCTTGTCGAGGGGGATCTCGAAGCTGATGATCTTCGGGACGTGCTCGCCGACCTCGGCCCGGGGTGCGGCGATGGCGCCGGCCATGACCTCGAGGATCTTGTGGCGGGCCTCCCGGGCCTGGGTGAGGGCGCGGGCGAGGACGTCGGCGGGCAGGCCGTCGATCTTCGTGTCGAGCTGGAGTGCCGTCACGAAGTCGGCCGTCCCGGCCACCTTGAAGTCCATGTCGCCGAAGGCGTCCTCGGCACCGAGGATGTCGGTGAGGGTCGTGTACTTGCCCTCGGCGAACACGAGGCCCATGGCGATGCCGGCGACCGGCGCCTTGATCGGGACGCCGGCGTCCATGAGCGAGAGCGTCGAGCCGCAGACCGAGGCCATCGAGGTCGAGCCGTTCGAGGAGAGCACCTCGGAGACAAGCCGGAGGGTGTAGGGGAACTCGTCCTCGGCCGGGATGACCGGCAGCAGCGCCCGCTCGGCGAGCAGGCCGTGGCCGATCTCCCGGCGCTTCGGGCCCCGCATGAAGCCGGTCTCGCCGGTCGAGAAGGGCGGGAAGTTGTAGTGGTGCATGTAGCGCTTGGTCTCGTCGATGCCGATCGTGTCGAGCAGCTGGTTCATGCGGGGCATGCCGAGGGTCGTGAAGTTGAGCACCTGGGTGTCGCCCCGCTGGAACAGCCCCGAGCCGTGCGCCGTCGGGATCAGGCCGACCTCGGCCGAGAGCGGGCGGATGTCGCTCGGGCCGCGCCCGTCGATGCGGATGCCCTCCTCGACGATGCGCCGGCGGACGATCTTCTTCGTCCGCGAGCGGATG
>JAKACF010000205.1 GCA_021821585.1 Actinomycetes bacterium | reverse complement strand
GGCTGGGAGGAGGTCGAGGAGAACATCTTCTCCGAGGACTTCCTCCTCACCCGGCCGCTGCTCGAGGCGATCTCGGCGCCCGAGCCGGTCGTCCTGCTCATCGACGAGGTCGACCGGGTGGAGATCGAGACCGAGGCCCTCCTGCTCGAGGTGCTCTCCGACTACCAGGTCTCCATCCCCGAGCTCGGCACCGTCGTCGCCAGCCAGATCCCGCTCGTCTTCCTCACCTCGAACAACACCCGGGAGCTGTCCGAGGCGCTCAAGCGGCGCTGCCTGTTCCTCCACCTCGACTACCCGAGCGTCGAGCGGGAGCGGGCGATCGTCCTCGCCAAGGTGCCCGGCATCACCGACCAGCTGGCCGACCAGGTGGCCCGCATCGTCCGCTCGCTGCGGGCGCTCGATCTGAAGAAGCACCCCTCGATCTCCGAGACGCTCGACTGGGCCCGCACCCTCGTCCTGCTCGGCATCGAGTCCGTCGACGAGGAGACGGCGCGCTCCACCCTGCACCTGCTGCTCAAGTACCGCTCCGACATCGAGCTCGCCGCCAAGGAGCTGGCGGCCGCCACCTCGGCGGCGGCCGAGGCGGGGCGCTGACGAGGGCGTGCTCGACGTCCTCACCGGCTTCGTCGCCGAGCTGCGCCGCTCGGGCCTGCCGGTCTCGGTGACCGAGGCGGCCGACGCCGCCGATGCCATCGGGCACCTGCCCCTCGAGGACCGCCAGGCGATCAAGTACGCCCTCGGCGCCACCCTCGTCAAGTCCTCGGCCCACTGGCGCGCCTTCGACACCGCCTTCGAGGTCTACTTCTCCCTGCGCGGGCCCCAGTACGACCTCGGCGGCCCGGCCGCTCCCGGGGAGGACGGGGAGGCCGCCCCGGCGGGTGCCGAGCGGGCGAGGGGAGAGGGCGACTCGGGCGCCGGCGGGCTCGAGATGGTGAGCCCCGAGGAGCTCGCCGCCATGCTCTACCGGGCCCTTCGCTACGGCGACCAGTCGATGCTCGGCGCCGTCGCCCGCCTCGCCGTCGCCCGCTTCGCCGGCATGGAGCCCGGGCGCCCGGTCGGCGGGACCTACTACCTGTACCGGACGCTGCGCAACCTCGACCTCGACGGCGTCCTCGCCCGCCTCGTCGGCGAGGCCCGGGCCCACGTCGAGGCCGGCACGACCCCCGAGGACGGCCCGGACGGCGCCCGGCCCGGGCCGATCCTCCGGGCCGGCGACCTCGGCCGGCTGACGTCGCTCGAGGAGCGGCTCCTCGAGGACGAGTACCGCTCCCGGATCGAGGAGCTGCGCCGGGAGATCGAGGCCGAGATCCGGCGGCGCCTCGTCGCCGACCGGGGCGCCGAGGCGCTCGCCAAGTCGCTGCGAAAGCCGCTGCCCGAGGACGTCGACTTCATGCACGCCACCCGCGACGAGCTCGTCATGATGCGCCGCGCCATCCAGCCGCTCACCCGCAAGCTGCAGGCCCGCCTGGCGCGCAAGCGGCGGCACCTGCGGCGCGGCTCGCTCGACTTCCGGGCGACGGTGCGCCACTCGCTCTCCTACGGCGGGGTCCCGGCCGAGCCGCGGTTCCGCCATCCCCGGCCGAGCAAGCCGGAGATCTTCGTCGTGGCCGACGTCTCCGGCTCGGTCGCCGCCTTCGCCCGGTTCACCCTGCACCTCGTCCACGCCATCTCCTCGCAGTTCTCCACGGTGCGCAGCTTCGTCTTCATCGACGGGATCGACGAGGTCACCGAGATCTTCGAGCGCTCCGAGACGGTGACCGAGGCCGTCCACCGGGTGAACCAGGAGGCCGACGTCGTCTGGGTCGACGGGCACTCGGACTACGGGCACGCCCTCTCGGTCTTCTTCCAGCGCTGGGGAGCAGAGGTCGGACCGAAGACGAGCGTCCTCCTGCTCGGCGACGCCCGCTCGAACTACCACACGCCCGAGTCCTGGGTCGTGAAGGAGCTGCGCCAGCGTGCCCGCCACGTCTACTGGCTGAACCCCGAGCCGGAGGCCTACTGGGGGAGCGGGGACTCGATCATCGACCAGTACGCCCAGTTCTGCGACGGGGTCTACGAGTGCCGCAACCTGCGACAGCTCGAGTCCTTCGTCGAGCACCTGGTCTGAGCCGCCCGCCGCCCGGCGACGGTCGCCCGGGCGCGTAGCCTCTGCACCATGGACCTTCCCGCAGCAGCCGCCAGGTCGATCGCGCCCGGGACCCGGCTCGCGATCGTCCGCCACGGCGAGGCCGTGAGCAACGCCGAGGACACCCTCGGCGGGCACGACACCTGCCGCGGGCTCACCGGGCACGGCCGGCGCCAGGTGGAGGCGCTCGCCGACCGGCTCTCGCGCACCGGCGAGCTCGAGGGCGCCGCCGCCCTGTACTCGAGCATCCTGCCCCGGGCGATCGAGACGGCCGAGATCCTCGCGCCGGCGCTCGGGGGGCTCGCGATCGAGGCGACCTGCTCGCTCTGCGAGCGCCACGTCGGCGAGGCGGACGGCATGACCTGGTCGCAGTACGAGGCCACCTACGGCCGCGAGGTGCCCGGCGTCGACGACCACCGGGAGCTCTCGCCCGGCGGCGAGTCCTGGGCCGGCTTCCTCGACCGGGCCGAGGAGGCCCTCTATGAGGTGATGGAGCGCCACCCCGGCCGCCTCGTCGTGGTGGCCGGCCACGGCGGCATCGTCCGCGCCTCGGTCGTCCGGTTCCTCGGCCTGCCGGCGAACGGGGCGGTCTTCCGGGGCAACGCCGACAACTCCTCGATCACCGAGTGGGAGTGGAGCGGGCGGCGCTGGTGGTTCGTCCGCTACAACGACGCCAGCCACCTCGACGCCTCGGAGTGGGGCACCGAGCGGGGCCTCCGGCTGCCCCCGCCGCCGAGCTGGGCGGAGGCCGACGCCTGAGGCCCCGCTCGGCCTCAGCAGGCGTAGTCGGGATCGAAGGGGTAGTTGTTGCTCCCCGGCGTCTCCTGCAACAGCACGGGGCGCCCGCCGGCGAAGCTGTAGCTCCCCTTGCACCACGGCGCGAGGTAGGAGGTCGGGTAGTAGTTGTAGCTCGACGGGTACGGCGGCGAGGTCCAGTAGGCGCCGGCGATCCAGAGCAGCACCTGGGCGCCGCGGGGCGTGTAGCCGCCCGTGATGCCCCTCCACTGGACGGCCGTCGAGTAGATCCCGACCGTCCGGCCGTCGTGGCGAAGGGCGTTGATCGCCCCCTGGATGGTCCGGTCGTTGAGCGCCGTGTTGCACGACCACCACTCGCCCGCCCCGGCGTTGTTCCACTCGCCCGTGGCGCAGGCGTCGTTCTCGATGTCGAGCCACCAGATCTTGGCGTGCGCCCCCTTGCCCGAGGCGTAGGAGACGGCGTCGAGGGCGGCGTTGTAGCCGTAGTTGTAGGCGAGGCAGGCCGGCCGTGCCGAGACGGCCAGGTCGGCACAGGTGCCGGCCGGCCCGGTCTTGTCGATCGTCGAGGTGGACGCCGGGGAGTTGAGGAAGAGGTAGAGCTCGTAGGGCGGAACCGTCATCGTCCCTGCCACCTTCGCCTTCGAGGCCCAGGTGGCCTCGGCGGCGAGGCACGGGTTGTAGGAGCCGACCGCCCAGCCGTCCACGCCGACGACCGCCACGGCGTAGGCCTTGGAGCCGGCGACGTAGTTGGGCGGCCCCGGGAGCGCCCCGGCGGCCGAGGGGTCGGAGGACTTGCACTGGGGCCAGTTGACGTCGTAGCCGATGGCCCCGGCCGGGTAGCCGGTGAGCGACTGGATGGTGGACGGCGGGCGTGCCGCCGCGATGGCGGTGACGGCGAGCGGGCCGGTCTCGCCGGTGAGCCCGCCCCGCGAGCTCGCCCCGCCGGCGATGACGTTGCCGGTCGAGGAGACCGCCCAGTAGCCCGCTCCGCCGGGGGCGGCCGCGATGCCGACGACGCTGCCCGTGAGGGTGGTGGGCGGGGCGACGGCCGGCCCGGCGTCCCCGAAGGGGTAGGCGTCGCCGTGGGAGTCGACGAGCCAGTAGCCCCGGGCGTCCGAGGTGGCCGCCAGCCCGACGATCGGGTAGGCGGGCGGGGTGGCCGAGAGATCGCCGTACAGGGTCGTCGTGCCGACGCCGAAGACGACGCCGGCCGAGTTGACGAGCCAGGCCCCCTTGCCGCCCGGCAGCACCGAGCAGGCCACGATCGGCGAGGCCGAGAGCCCGGCCTGCAGGGCGGGAAGCGGCCCGGCGTTGCCGAAGGGGGTGATCTGCCCGTCCTCGTCACAGAGCCAGTAGCCGGCCCCGTTCGAGGTGGCGGCGATCCCGACGATGGCGTTCGGGCTCGTCAGGTCCTGCCCGGCGAGCGAGCCGAACCATCTGGCGTCCCCGAAGTTGAACACGCTCCCGTTCGAGCCGGCCAGCCAGTAGCCGCCCCCATCCGGGGTCGGCACCATGGCGACGATCGGCCCGGCCAGCTTGCGGCCGGCGGTGCCGCCGAAGTTGCCGGCCCCGCCGAAGCTCGTGACGGTGCCGTTGGCCGACACGAGGTCGTAGGCGAGCTCGGTGAGGGCGACCTGCTTGTCGGTCGGCACCGGTGCCACCGAGGGGGCGGCCGTGATGGCCGTCACCCGCAGCGCGCCGCTGCGGCCGGTGAGGCTTCCCTCCGAGGGGACGCCGCTCGCCACGACCGAGCCGGTCCCCGAGGCCGCCCAGTAGCCGGCACCGGTGGGCGCTGCGGTGATCCCGACGAGGGAGCCGGTGAAGGTGGCCGGCGGGGTGGCGGCCGGCTCGGCGTCGCCGAAGGGGAAGACCTGCCCGTTCGCCTCGGCGAGCCAGTAGCCGCCGTCGTCCGCCGTCGGCACCATCCCGACCATCGGGGCCGCGAGGGTGAGGTGGCGGACGTTGCCGAAGCTCTGCACCTTGCCGATGCGGAAGACCATGCCGGCGCTGTTCAGCATCCAGGCGCCCTGCTCGTCCTTCAAGACGGCGAAGGAGACGATCGGGTAGAGGCTGAAGCCGGCGTGCAGGGAGGGGAGCTTCGGGGCGTCCCCGAAGGCGGTGACGTGGCCGCTGCGGTCACAGAGCCAGTAGCCCTTCCCGTCGCTCGTGGGGACGATCGAGACGATGGCGTGCGCCCCCGACAGCCGCTCGACGGCGAGCGAGTGGTACCAGACGGCGTCGCCGAAGTTGAAGACGCTCCCGTTCGAGCCGGCCAGCCAGTACCCCTTGCCGTCGGGCGTCGTCGCCATCGAGACGATGGGGCCGGCGAGCTTGCGGTTCTGCGTGCCCCCGTAGTTGCCCGCCCCGCCGAAGCTCGAGACGGTCCCGTTCGCCGAGACGAGGTCGTAGGCCGGCGCCGTGCTCGTCGTGGCGGCGAGGCTGGGCGCGCTCCAGAGGGGCACGAGGAGGGAGAACAGCACCGCCGCGGCGGAGATCATCACTGAGAGTGAATGGTCGAACACTGAGCGTGTCGACCGTCGAGCGCGAAGCGAACCCACTTTG
>JAKACF010000204.1 GCA_021821585.1 Actinomycetes bacterium | reverse complement strand
CCTCCCCCATCCCGAGGTGTCGCTCTACGAGCAGCGTCGGGCGGGGGACCGGGAGCGCTGGCTGCGGGGGATGCGGAGGATCCAGTCCGAGCTCGGCAGTTCCTCCCCCTGAGCCGCCGGCGGGCGACGCGGCACCGGGACGGCGTCCCCCTCCGGGGTCGGGCTCCGACGTCCGGCCCGACGCGGGGCGAGCACCCTGGCGGGCATGGGCACGTATTGACCAGCCTCCTACCGGACCAGGTGACGTCGATCCTGCCGGACACCACGTTCAGTTCCCTGCCGCTTACCGAGCTGGTAGGCCAGGGGTGTTCGCCTCGTCACCGATGATGCGGCACCGTCGCCTCACCGCATAGGGTCACAAGTCCACAGATGGCCCGCTCACCACCTGGCGTGGCGGTGAGCCCGGTCCCGCCGAGGATCACGGCGGTCGTCGTCGCTCAGGACGTCATGCCGCCGAGACCGACGAGCGCCCGGGCGTGCTCGATCTCGCCCATGTGGCGCAGGCCGTGCTGGTAGATCCAGCACTCGACGGCTTCCAGACGGCTGAGGCCGGCCTCGCCCGCCACCCTGGCGCTGAAGGTCGACGCGATCTGCGGGGGGAAGGGCCGGGCGACGACGATCTCGTCGAGAACGCCCTCGTCGATCTCCGCCAGCCAGGCCTCGGTCTTGGCGAAGACGTGCCGGGTGTAGGCGGCGAAGGCCTGGTAGTCGCCGATGCGCTGGCGGGTCATCTCCTCGACGCTGCGCTCCTTGCCGTGGTCGGCGACGGCGGGCCTGATCCGCCCCGCCCACTCGTCGTCGTAGACGAGGCGGGGACCGCCGAGCATCGTGACCGAGCCGTCCTCCAGCTGCACCAGGTGGAACAGCGAGAAGGCGATCGGCAGCACGCCGTCGCGCTCCACGTGGTTCACCTGCTCGAGGGTCATGGTCGCCATGGCGTCGACGTAGAGCGAGTGCATGGCGGCGATCCTTCTGCTGAGCGAGCCGAGAACGTCCACCATGTGCCACTCCCACTGCCGAATCTGCGGACAATGGCTACGCTACCGCGATGGCTCCCTGCCGCCACAGGCGCGAAGGCGGTGGTCCGCCGTGACGCCGCGGCGGGCGAGCGTCCGCCGCGAGGTGCGGATCCCGGCTCCCGCCGGGGAGGTGTGGGGCCTTCTCGGCGACCCGGGGCGTCTCGGCGAGTGGTTCCCCGGCGTCGAGTCCTGCAGGCTGGAAGAGGGCGGTCGCCGGGTCACGATCGCGAACGGTCTGGAGCTCTTCGAGGAGATCGTGACGCTCGACCCGCTCCAGCGCCGCCTCCAGTACCGGGTCGTGTCGGGTCTCGTCGCCGAGCACCTGGCCACCCTCGACGTGCTCGACCTCGGGGAGGGGGCGAGCCTCGCCCTCTACTCCGTCGACGCCGCCCCGGCGATGATGGCCCTCGTCCTCGCCGGGGCGGGGGCGAGCGGGCTCGAGGCCGTCGGCCGCCGGTACGGGGGGGCGTGATGGCGCGGAGGATCCTTCTCGTCACGACCGACCAGCAGCGCTACGACACCCTCGGCTGCAACGGGGGGGAGCTCGCGCGTACCCCGGTCGTCGACGGGCTCGCCCGGGCGGGCATCCGCTACGAGCGCGCCCAGCCTCAGTCCGTCGTCTGCATGCCGTCCCGCTCGACGATCCTCACGGGCCAGTACCCGGCCACCCACGGCGTCTACATGAACGGGGTGCCGCTGCCGGCCGGCGCCCCGTCGGTGGCCGACGTGCTCCGCGGCGCCGGCTACCGCACCGCCCTCGTCGGCAAGGCGCACTTCGAGCCCTTCCTCGACCCGTTCCTCCGCTTCGTCGAGAACGCCATCGGCCGGCGGGGCCTCACCGAGCCACCGGGCGGGGCCCACCGGGGCTTCGAGCACCTCGAGCTCGCCACCCACGGCGCCGTCGGCCCGCTCCACTACGCCCGCTGGTTGCAGCGCGCCCATCCCGAGGCGGTTGCGATGTTCTACTCGGTCCTCGACGGGTCGATGGAGGTGAACAGCGAGGGGGGCGGCGACACCGGAGCCCCCCAGGTGAAGGTGAACCCGGTCGAGCGGGGCTGGTACCACACCGACTGGGTGGCCGACCGGACGGTCTCGTTCCTGGACGGCCTCTCCGACGACGAGGACTGGTTCTGCTGGATGAGCTTCCCCGATCCCCACCACCCATGGGACCCGCCCCAGTCCGAGGTGGGCCGGGTGGACTGGCGCGACGTCCCGCTCCCGCCCGGTTATCCCGAGCGTCCCGAGGAGCGGGACGCGATCCTCGCCCGGAAGCCGCGCCAGTGGCGGCTCTGGTACGAGGGGGCGCTCGTCGCCAACTACGAGGCGCCGGCGCGCTGGGTCCCGGCCACGCTCACGGCCGACCAGGTTCGCGAGGTGAACGCTCGCAACGCCGTCGAGTGCGAGCTCATCGACGAGGCCCTCGGCCGCGTGCTCGCCCGGATCACAGAGCGGGGATGGTCCGAGCAGACCGACGTCCTGTTCACCTCCGACCACGGCGAGCTGCAGGGGGACTTCGGCCTTCTGTTCAAGGGGCCGTACCACGTCGACGCCCTCATGCGCGTGCCGCTCGTGTGGCGCCCCGCCCCCGAGCGGCGGGTCCCTCCGGCGGTGGTGACGGCGCCGGTCGGCCTCGTCGATCTGGCGCCGACCCTCTGTGGGATCGCCGGCATCGGCGTGCCCGGCTTCATGGAGGGCTCGGCCCTGCCCCTCGACGACGACGACGCCCGGGCCCGCCGCTTCGAACAGGTGCTGACGGACTGGGACAGCGAGCTGTTCGGGGTGGAGATGCACCTGCGGACGATCACGAGGGACGGCTACGTGTGCACGAGCTACGGGCCCGGCACCCTCCACGACGGGAGCGAGGGCGAGCTGTACGACCTCGCCGAGGACCCGCTCCAGCGCCGCAACCGCTGGGACGACTCCTCGTACCGGGCTCTGCGGGACGACCTCGTCGCCGAGCTCCGCACCCGGGGTCGGGTCGCCCGGGCGCCGAAGCGGCCGCTCGAGGCGCCGGTCTGAGGCGTCCGACCCCGCGGTCAGGATGGGGCCCGGACGGGCGCCGCCTCCTAGTCTTCCGGCATGCCGATCCGCCGGGCCGGGCCAGCCGACGCCGAGCCGGCGGCGCTCGTCCGTCGTGGCCCCGGCACGGGACCCGGCGGGCCGCCCGGCTCCCGTCGGCACGTCGAGACCCTCTCGGGCCTCGCCGGCGTGAGTGGGATCCGGGCGCCCGGCGTGCACGTCCGCCAGGAGCACCGCCGCGGGGGGCTTCGCGCCGCCACCCCGGCCACGGCGCGACGTGCCGAGCGGCACGTCCCCGGGGGCGGCGAGCAGGCGGTCGGCGCCGACGAGTCGCCCGGCTCCCGCTTCCCCGGGGGCGGTGCGACCCATCGCGGGCAGCCCGGGCCACCTCTCGCGTGACCGCCATCCGGGTGGTGCTCCTGCTCGCCGCCGTGGCGGGGGCGGTCGTCCGTCCCCTGAGGCTGCCGGCGTTCGTGGCACCGGCGGCGTGCTCGGCCATCGCACTGGCCGCCGGCCTCGTCTCGCTCGGGGAGGCTGGGAGCGCCCTGCGGCCGCTCGCCGCCCCGCTCGCGTTCCTGCTCGCCGCCATCCCGCTCGCCGTCCTGCTCGACCGCTACGGCTACTTCGAGCAGCTGGCGGCCCTCTTCGACGGCGGCCGCCTCCTCGTCCCGGGCCTGTGGGCGCTCGGGACCGGGACGGTGGCGGTGCTCAACCTCGACGCCGGGGTGGTGCTGCTCACCCCGCTCTACCTGCGGGTGGCGGACCAGCAGGGGCGCTCCCGCTTTCTCCTCGGCGTCCAGCCGGTGCTCCTCGCCCTGCTCGCCTCCTCCTTCCTTCCTGTCTCGAACCTGACGAACCTCATCGTGGCCGCCCGGTTCGGCGTCGGCCCGCTCGCCGTGCTCGAGCACCTCGCCCTGCCCTCGGCAGTCGCCTGTGGTGTCGGGTACCTCTGCTACCGGGCCGCCGGGGGGCTCGCCGCGCCGGGACGGCGCACGTCCTCCCCTCGTGCCGCCGCCGGCCGCCCCGCCCCGGTCGACCCCCCGGCCCGCGACCGCCGGGTGCTCACGGTCGGCAGCCTGGTCGTCGCCCTCGTGCTCGCCGGCTTCGTCCTCGGCCCGTCGGCCGGCATCGCCGAGTGGGAGGTCGCCCTCGCGGCCGACCTCGTGCTCGTCCTGCTGACGAGGTACCTCCCCCTCCGGACGATCCCATGGGACACGGCGCTCGTGGCAGCGGGGCTGGCGGTCCTGGCCGCCGCCGCCGCCGCAGGCCTGCACCTCGGCGGCATCCTCGGCGGGACCGGTCCCGTCGCCGCCCTGAGGCAGGCTGCCGTCAGCGCAGCCGGGGCGAACGTCGTCAACAACCTCCCGGCACTGCTCGTCGCCCTGCCATTCGTCTCCTCGTCGGGCGGCCACGCCAGCTGCGCTCTCTGGCCCGTCCTGTGGGGGGTGAACGCCGGGCCCTCCCTCCTCGTCACGGGCTCGCTCGCCAGCCTGCTCTGGCTCGACTCGATGAGGCGCTTCGGGGTGCGCGTGACGGCGCTGCAGTACCTCCGCATGGGCGTGCGGGTGGCGCTGCCGGCAGCCGCCGCCGGGCTCCTCGTCCTCATCGCGCTCGCACCGGTGCTCGGATGTGGCTGATACGGGGGCCGCTCACTAGCCTGCCGCTATGGCACCCGAGCCCGCATCGGACCACACCCACGTCGTCGACAACGGCAAGGCCCGGATCACCCTCGACCAGCTGGCGGCCATCCAGCCGGGCATGGCCCGGCTGATGGTCGAGATCGCCGACCGGATGTGGAAGTGCTACCACGCCGGCAAGGCTCGCAACCGCCCGCTCGCCCGCTACGAGCTGTCCGAGGCGACGAAGATCCTGAAGGCCTCCGTCGTGGTGCGGCCGAAGTACACCGAGTCGGTCGAGCAGTTCGTCGCTGGCGAGCTCGCCTTTCTGCGGGCCGTCGTCGAGTCCGAGCGGTGGGAGGAGTTCGAGGCGGCCTTCGACGCCGTCGTGTCGGCGACGAACCGCTACCACGAGGAGTACGACAAGGCCTTCCTCGTCTGGAAGGTGCCTGCCGAGCCGCCCCGCGACCTCGACCTCACCCCGCGATCGTGACCGTCCCCGCCACCTTGAGCCGGGCCGGATCGGCGCTCCAGCCGACCAGCACGTCGTAGGCGCCCGGCCGGCAGCGCCCGAGCCGGCTCCCCGCCACGGTCACCTCCACCCGGACGCGCTTCCCCGGTCCGAGGTCGACACCGCGCGACCCGGCGTACTCGAGGGACGGCTCGCCGTCCGCCCGCTCGAGCGGGCGGAGGTAGGCCTGGAGGACGGCGCGCCCGGCCCGCCCGCCGCGATTCGCCACGGTCGCCGCCGCCACGACGCCGTCGTGCGAGCTCCCGGCGGTCGGTTCGCTCAGCT